>NZ_JBSHBN010000013.1:48341-93301 GCF_053612025.1 Kitasatospora sp. NPDC054768 | reverse complement strand
CTCCGCCACCGCGGCGGACGGCCGGACGGTGGGCCCCTTGCGACTGCTCGGCGTCCCGGGCCGCCCGGGGACGTACACCACCCGGGAGATCCTGCCCGCCGGGCACTGGCAGGTGACCGTCGACTGCGCCTTCCCCTCGCTCGGCCACGCCCAGCGCGAACTGGACGTGGCGGACGCCGTCATCGACGACCCGGTGCCCGCCGGCACGGCGGCCGCGTCGCCCCCGACCGGTGTGCCGTCGGCCGCGTCGACGGGGACGGACGCCGGGCCCGTCCCGGTGCCCACCGGCGGGACGGTGTCCGAGCCCGCTCCCGCCGGTTCCGCACCGGCCGCGGCCTCCGGCTCCGCCTCCGAGCGCGACACCTCCGACTCCGCCACCTGGGCCGCCGCCGGCACCGCCGTCGTGGCCGTGCTGCTGGTCGGCACCGGGCTCTGGCTCCGCCGGCGCCGCCGGGCCTGAGCCGCCGGCCCCGGTCGCCGGGCCGAGCAGTCCGGCCGTACCGCCGGGGTGCCTGCCGGGGACCGCCCGGGCGCGAACGGACGTCCTTCCCGGTCATCGGGCGCCATCGGGCACCCGGTGACCGGGAAGCGATCCACCTCGGACGGAGAACGTACTGGTCACCGGCTGCGCGGGGTCCATCGGCAGCCCGGTGGCCGCCGTCCGGCTCGACCGGGGGAGCACCCCGGTGGTGCCGGACGATCACGCCAAAGGCCCGGGCCGAGTGCGGCGACGGCCGTGTCCCCCGCCGACCGATTCGGCGACGAGCCAGTCCGGGCCCCGCCGCTGCGGGGCGGTCGCCTCGGCTACCGCGCTTACCGTGCCTACCGGGACGCCCTGGAGGCCCTGCTCGACGCCCTCCGCGACCGATCGCGGAAGGGGGTCGTGGGTGTGGAGGTGGGGAGCGCGTCCCTGATCCTGCGGCCGGCTCCCCGTCCGTCGAGGGTGCAGGTCGGCGGGTGCGTCCGCGTGGCTTGAGTGGGGTGCCGGGGAGTTCCGGGGCGGGGAGGCGGTCGCCCGGGTAGCCCTGGACGGCGCCGAAGCGGTCGGTGGCGGGCCTGCCACTCCTCGCGGGCCTGGACGATGTCCTCGTGGGTGCGGCCGGTGAAGTTCCACCGCATACCACGCGATCCACGGTTCCTCCCAGGTCAGAGGCTGGGTGGACCGCTCGACGGTCCTGCGCCCACACCAGCACGCGGTCGGCCCGTCCGGGCCCCGGCCGGCGAGCCGCACGAACAGGCCCTCGAACGCTCCCGGGGCGGACTGACCACGAAGGCCCACCCGGCGGTCGGCGCCCCTACCCCGCACGTGACGGAGCCCGTGTCCGGGTGGGCCGGTCAGTCGAGCTGGTTCTTGTGGACGACGCCGCCCTTGACGATGAGGCGCAGGTTGCGTTGGGGGTCGGCGAGGACGGACAGGTCGGTGGTGGGGTCGCCGTCGACGACCAGGAGGTCGGCCCAGGCTCCCGGCGCGACGACGCCGAGCGGCGCCGCGCGGTAGGGGTCGCGGCGACCGGACATGCGGAAGAGCTCGGCGTTGCCGGAGGTGGCCAGCTTCAGGGCGTCGACCGGGCTGAGGTACCGGCCGAGCCGGACGAGCATCTGGATCTGCCGGTCGGCCTTCGCGGGGTCGAAGACCAGGTCGGTGCCGAAGGCGAGCCGCACGCCGTGGCGGAGTGCCCAGTCGAAGACGCGGGCGACGCCCTCGCACACCTCGCGGTTCTTGCGGGTGCTGTCCGGGGAGGCGTAGTGGTGGTCGTCGACCTCGAACGGCTGGGTGCTCAGCCACACGTGCTTCTGCGCGAGGTGGCGGACGGTGGCCTCGTCGACGAGGTGGCCGTGCTCGATGCAGCGCACCCCGGCGTCCACCGCGCGGCGCACGCCCTCGGAGGTGTAGACGTGCGCGGTCACGTAGGTGCCCCAGTCGGTGGCCGCGGCGACCGCCGCCTCCAGTTCCGGGGTGGTGAACTGCAGCACGTCCAGCGGGTCGAACTCGGAGACGACGCCCCCGCCGGCCATCAGCTTGACCTGTGCGGCGCCCTTCCTCAGCTGCTCGCGTACCGCCGCGAGCACCCGTTCCGGTCCGTCGGCCACCCGGGTGAACCCGATCCGTTCGGTGCGGGCCTGCGGACCGCCGAACGCGGTCGGGGTGTCGTGGACGGCCCCGAAGTCGCCGTGCCCGGAGGTCTGGGAGACGGCTGCCTGGCTCGGGTAGATCCGCGGGCCCGGGAACAGCCCGCGGTCGAGGACCCGCCGTAGCGGTTCGGTGTCGCCGGCCATGTCCCGGACGGTGGTGAAGCCGCGCATCAGCATGTCGCGGGCCGAGGCCAGGGCCTGGTAGTACACGGTGCCGGTCGGTCCGAGTTGCAGCTCCGCCATGGTGCCGCCGATCGCGAACAGGTGGACGTGGGCGTCGGTGAGCCCCGGGATGAGCGTGCGGCCTCCGCCGTCGAGCACCCGCGCCCCGCGGGCGCTGAGCGGGGACGGGGTGCCCAGCACCACGTCCGCGATCCTGTCCCGCTCGACACGGACATGTCCCGGCACCGCCTCCGCGCCGATTCCGTCGAAGACGCGGACGTTGGTCACCAGCAATCCGGCACCGGAGTTGTCGACATCCATGCCGTCATCCTCGACCGGTCGAGGGGCCATCACCAGAGGGCACCCCGAATGGAGCAGTGCCGGTGACCTTCCGAAGCGGGTGCGCTCGGGCGGTCGCCGGGTGAGGGTACGGGCAGAGGGGGAAGAAGACGGACAGGGGTCGGTTGTCGGATGCTGCTGTCACGGAGGGCCGATGCACCGGGACGGACGGGTGGCGAACTTCCTGCTCGCGCTGCTGAGCCGGGACTGGACGGGCGTGCCGGCCGCGCTGGTGGTGGCAGTGGTGGGTGGTGTCCTCCTTCGGCTCGGCACGGACTGGGCGGTGGCGCTCGGCGCTGTGGCCTTGGCTCTCGGTGTCGTGCTGGCGGCCGGGGCCGTCCGGCACCTGGTGCTGGTGGCCCGCGAGGCGGGGGCGCATCCGCCGCCCGGGCGGCTGGTCGACGTGGGCGGACACCGGATGCACGTCCTCGCCGAGGGGGAGGCCGGTGACGGGCCGACGGTGGTCTGGATGCCGGGTGGACACACGCCGGGAGCGGAGTTCGGGCAGCTGCACGCCATGCTGGCGGCCTCGACCCGCTCGGTGCTGGTCGACCGGTTCGGCACGGGTTGGAGCGAGGTCGGGCCCTTCCCCCGGACGACGGCCGCCGAGGCGGAGGAGCTGCTGGCGGCGCTGGAGCGGGCGGGGGAGCGGGGCCCGTACGTGTTCGTCGGCCACTCCTTCGGCGGGCTGCTGGTCGCGAACGCGGCCAGACGGCGGCCGGACCTGGTGGCCGGGCTCGTGCTGCTGGACCCGACACCCCTGGAGGTCATCGCCTTCGCGCCGGCCAACCGGCAGCTCGCGCGCATGCGTCGCGAGGCCGTCTCGGCCGCGGTGCGGCAGCTGTTCGGCGCCCATCGCGGCCCCGGTGGCCGCACCGGCCAGGGCTGCGCCGCCGCGTCGGTGTTCGCGGAGCTCTCACCGGCGGGCCTGGCCCGGGTGGGCTGGCAGACCGTGGTGTACGACGGGGACCTCGGCGACCTGCTGTTGGTCCTGGTGATACCCCGGGACCTCACGGGCGGTGAGGCGGTGCTGGCCGGGGCCCGGGACGCGGCCGAGGCCGAGCGGATGAGCCGCTTCTACCTCCGGAGCAGGGTCCGGTACCTGGCGGCGTCGACGGCCTCCCGGCTGGTGCACACGCCGGACGGCACCGGCCACGACTTCCCGCGCGAGGCGCCCGGGTTCGTGGCGGGGGTGGTCGCGGACCTGGTGCGGGAGCTGCGGGCGCTCAACCCATGACCGTCCGCGCGGAGTCCGCCCGGGTGGGGCGCCGGCGGGAGAAGGCGCCCAGGTCCACGACGTTGCCGGTGTGCTCGCAGCGGTGACAGAGGGGTGAGCGGTCGTGGTCGTGGCCGGCCTCGATCCGGTCGATCAGGGTGGCGAGGAAGCGGCCCACCAGCGGGGCGTTCTTGAACTGGTTGCCGCTCGTCCCCATGGCGACGTAGTAGCCGTCCAGCGCGGTGCGGTCGTAGATCGGGGTCCAGTCGTCGGCGACGTCGTACACGCCGGCGATCCCGACGGGCCGGTTGGGGACGCCGAGGTCCGGGAAGCGGCGGGCGGCCCTGGTCACCTGGGCCCGGAAGCGGCGGGCGGTCGGGCGGGGGTCGGCTTCGTCCGGGTCGTCGATCCACTCGTGCGGGTCGCAGTCCGGCTCGGTGCCGCCGACCAGGAGGTGGCCGCCGGGAGCCGCCCGCAGGTAGGTGCCGAGGTCGAGGTCGGCGACGAGGGGGAAGGGGTCGATGGGGCGGCTGCTCGGGGCGGGGACCTGGTGGACCTCCTCGCGCAGCGGGCGGACGCCGATCGTGAAGTCGTCGCCGACGCCGGCCAGCCGGTTGAGGCCTCCGGACCACGGGCCGGCGGCGTTGACCACGACCGGCGCGGCGATCCGCGTTCCGTCGGCCAGCCGGATGCCCGCCACCCGGTCCGCGCGCCGGTCGACGGCCACGACGGTGTGGTGGAACAGGAAGCGTGCGCCCAGTCCGGCCGCCGCGTCGGCGAGGTTCCGGGCGGCGAGCTGCGGGTCGTCGACGTACCCGGCGTCCGGGGTGTACAGGGCGCCGAGCTCGCCGGACGGGTCGGCGAAGAAGGCGTCGTCGTCCACCGGCTTCGGCGGCCAGTACCGCCCGGGATCGATCCCGGGAAGGCGCGCGCGCAGCGTCGGGGCGTCCCACCGCTCGTACCGGACTCCGGCGCGGTCGAACAGGGCGGCTGCCTCGGACGGTGCGACGGCGGGGGAGTCGAGCAGTACGGCGCCGGTGCGGTGGAAGGCCGCGAGCGGGCGGTGGCCGGTGAGCCGCAGGTGGTCGGGCCAGGACGTCCAGAGGTGCTGCGCCTCCCAGGCCGTGGCCACGCCGGCGAAGGTGGAGTAGTTGAACCGGATGATCGCACTGGAGGCGCTGGTGGAGCCGTGGCCGGCGGCGCCCGCCTTGTCCACGACGGCCACCTGCCGCCCGGTGCGGGCGAGTTCGAGCGCGACGGCGGCACCGATCACTCCGGCTCCGACCACCACGACGTCCGGTTGGCGACTGGTCATCAGGACCTTCGAGAGGGTAGGCGGGGGACGGAGTCGAGCAGCGTCCGAGTGTACGGGTGCCGCGGATTCCGCAACAGGACCTCGGTGGGGGCGGTCTCGACGATCCGGCCGTGCCGCATGACCGCCACCGTGTCGGAGACGTGGCAGACCGCGGGCAGGTTGTGGCCGATGAACAGCATCGACAGGCCGAGCCGCCGCTGGAGGTCGCGGATCGTGTTGAGGACGGAGGCCTGCACCGAGACGTCGAGTGCCGAGGTGATCTCGTCGGCGATCAGCAGCCCGGGCTCGACCGCCAGGGCACGTGCGATGGCGGTTCGCTGGCGTTGGCCGCCGGACAGCTGCCGGGGCAGACGGTCCGCGAACCGGGGGTCCAGGCCGACGAGTTCGAGCAGGGCGGGGACGCGCTCGGCCCGGGCCCGTCGGTCGAGCCGGTGGAACGCGGTGGCCGCTTCGAGGAGTGTCCCGCGGACGGTCATCCGGGGATCCAGCGCGGTGTCCGGGTCCTGGAGCACGATCTGGACCAGGCGGCCGAGCCGACGCCGGTCGCCGATCGTACGGACCCGGACCTCCCGGCCGTCGAGCAGCACCCGGCCCCCGTGCACGGGCGTGAGGCCGACGATCGCGCGGGCCAGGCTCGACTTCCCGGAGCCGGACTCGCCCACGAGCCCGAGTGTCGTGCCGGCCGGGATCTCCAGCGAGACCCCGTCGACGGCGGCGACCGGGCCGTGCGGGCTGTGGTGGCGGACGGTGAGGTCGGAGAGCTGAAGGACGGTCATGGCGTGACCACCTCCGCCGTCACCGGCACCGGGTACCAGCAGGCCACCTGGTGGACCGCGTCGAGGTCCTCCAGTGGTGGGGCCTGCTCGGCGCAGTTGCCCCGGCGACGCGGGCAGCGGGGCTCGAACGGGCAGCCCGGGGCGGGCGCCAGCGGGTCGGGCGGTGTGCCCTCCACCGTGGGCAGCGGCCGGTCGCGGTCCGCCGCGAGGTCCGGCACCGACGCGACCAGGGCCCGGGTGTAGGGGTGCCGGGTGCCGCACGCGAGCCGGTCGGCGGGCAGGGACTCGACGATGGTCCCCGCGTACATCACCAGGACGCGGTCGCAGAACTCGCCCACCAGCGCGACGTCGTGGCTGATGAACAGGACGGCGGCGGAGGTGTCCCGTCGGATGTCGGAGAGCAGCCGGGTGATCTGCCGCTGCACCGTGACGTCCAGCGCGGTGGTCGGCTCGTCGGCGATGATCAGACCCGGACGCACCATCAGCCCGGCGGCGATCAGCACCCGCTGGCGCTGGCCGCCGGAGAGCTGGTGGGGGCGTGCCCGCAGCACGGCCGGGGGCAGGGCCACCCGCTCCAGGGCGGCGGAGGCCTCCGCCGATGCCTGGGCACGGCCGGCGCCGCGGTGCGCCCGGACGGTCTCGGTGAGCTGGGTGGCGATGCGCAGCGAGGGGTTCAGCGCCGAGGCCGGGTTCTGGAAGATCACCGCCAGGCCGGTCGCGAGGTGGTGCTCGCGCTCCTTCGGCGTCAGGGCGGCGAGGTCGGTGCCGAGCAGGCGCAGGGTCCGCCGGGAGACCCGGGCCCGGTCCGGGAGCAGGTCGGCGACGGCGAGTGCGGTGAGCGACTTGCCGGAGCCGGACTCGCCGACGAGCCCGACGATCTCGCCGGCGCGCAGGGACAGGCTCACGCCGCGCACCGGCCGGATCACCCCCTCCGGGGTGGGGAGTTCGACGGTGAGGTCCTCGACCTGGAGCACCGGACCGTCCTCGGCGGGCCCGCTCGGGGCGGGCGGTGGCGCGGGCGTAGGGGGTGCGGGCGTAGGGGGTGCGGGGCTGCGCCGGGCGACGCCTCCGGCCAGGGCCTCGCCGAGCAGTTGGAAGGCCACCGCCGCGTAGAGGACGGCCAGGCCGGGGGCGAGTGCGGGCAGGGGGTCGGCGTAGATGCGGTCGAGTCCCTGGTTGAGCAGCTGACCCCAGTCGTAGCCGGGCGGTTGGACGCCCAGGCCGAGGAAGCTCAGCCCGGCGAGCGCGACGAGGGCGGTGCCCGCGGCCGTGGTGGTGCTCAGCAGCAGCGGCTCGGCGATGTTGGGCAGGACGTGCCGCCACAGCAGCCGGTGCCGGCGCAGGCCGAGGACCCGGGCCGCGGCCAGGTGGTCGGTGCCCGCGACGGCGGCGGCGAGGGTCTGGGCGAGTCGGGCGAAGCCGGGCACCGCCGCGACGGCGAGGGCGAGCGTCGCCCCGCCGGCGCCCGCGCCGAACACGACCGCGAGGAACATCGCGACCAGCAGCGCGGGGAAGGCGAGCAGCAGATTGATCAGCGCGGCGAGCAGTCGGCGGGCACGACGGCCGACCACGGCGGTGGCCGCGCCGAGGAGGACGCCCATGGTCGCGCCGAGCAGGACCGCTGCCAGCGCGAGCAGCAGGGAGGGCCGGGTGGCCGTCAGGACGCGGGCGAGCACGTCCCGCCCGAGGTTGTCGGTGCCGAAGGGGTGTGCCGCGGAGGGGCCGTGCAGCACCGCGGACGGATCGGGGAGCTCGGCCGCCGCTCCCCAGAGGAGCGGGCCGGCCAGCGCGAGCACGACCAGCGAGGTCAGCATGATCGCCGGGAGCCAGGCCATCGGTGAGCGGAGGTACCGGGTGGGAAGGGGCATATCAGCTCTCCCGGATCGTCGAACGAGGGTCCAGCAGCGCCAGCAGCACATCGACCAGGAGGCCGGAGAGCAGCACGGCGGAGCCCAGGATCAGCACCATCGCCTGGATCACCGGGTAGTCCTGGGAGACCACGGACTGGGCCATCGCCGAGCCGATGCCGGGCCAGGCGAACACCTTCTCGACCAGCACCGTGCCGGCGATCATGGCGGGCAGCAGGCTCCCGGCGACGGTGAGCGCGGCGGTCGCCATGTTCGGCGCCGCGTGCCGCAGGTAGCGGCGGGCGGGGGACAGCCGTTTGCTCCGGGCCGTGCGCAGGTAGTCCTCGCCCAGCACCTTCAGCGCCTCCACCCGGACGATGCGCACCAGGACGGCCGTGGGTGCGAGGGAGAGCGCGAGGACCGGCAGCACGAAGGACTCGGCGCCCGCCGCGCCGGCCACCGGGAGCAGTTGGAGGCCAACGCCCAGGAGCGCGGTGAGTCCGGCGGCCAGGACGAAGTCCGGCACTCCGGCCAGCCCGGCGGTCACTGCCGTGAACGCCAGTTCGCTGCGGGGGTGGCGGCCGTCGCGGGTGCGGACGGCGGCGAGCAGTCCGCCGGGCAGGGCGACGGCGAGGGTGACGAGGAAGGCCAGACCGGCGATCTCCAGGGTGGCCGGCAGCCGGGTGCGGACCAGCTCCGCGACCGGTGTCCCGGTGACCAGCGAGGTGCCGAGATCGCCGTGCACGAGGCTGCCCAGGTAGTGCCGGAACTGGGCCGGGAACGGCACGTCGAGCCCGAGTCGGTGTCGGCGTGCGGCGACCAGGGCGGGGGCGGCGTCGACTCCGAGGGCGGCGCGGACCGGGTCGCCGGGGACGAGGCGGATCATCGCGAACGACGCGGTGAGCACGACCCCGAGGGAGAGGAGCAGCCGGGCGGTGCGGCGGCCGAGGAAGGCCGCCCAGGGGCGCCGGAGCAGGTGGGGCAAGGACACGGAGGCCACCGATCACTGGTGGAGGCGGATGCTGGTGGGGACGAGTTGGCCGCCGAAGGTGGTGGCGAAGGTGGTGCTCCGGCCGTACACGGTGCTCCGGCCGTCCGCGATCGGCAGGGCGTCCGCCGCGCGGAACAGCGCGGCGGCGGCCCGGTTCCAGGTGCCGCAGCCTTCGGTGTCCTGCTCCCGGAGGGCCTGGGCGACCAGGGAGTCGTACTCGGGGTTGGTGACGCCCGCGAAGTTGAGGCCCTGGGCGGGGGTGGGGCCGGAGAAGAACGGGATGAAGCCGACCGGCAGGGCGAAGCCCGGCGAGGTGCCGACCACCACGTCGAAGTCGCCGGTCCGGTACATGGCGTTGACGAGCGCGGGCAGGCTCTCGGTGACCAGCTTGACGTCGGCGCCGAGTGCCGTCCAGGTCCGGGCCATCAGCTCGGCGGCGGGCGGCAGGGTCGGTCCGAGGTCCGGGCTGGTGATCAGGCGCAGCCGCAGCGGTCGGCCGTCCTTGGCCAACCGGCCGTCCGGGCCGCGGGTCCAGCCGGCGGCCCGCAGCGCTTCGACGGCGTCCTGGGTGGGCAGGTTGGCGGTGGCGAGGTCGGCGTGGCAGACGGCGCCCTCGGCGCCGAAGTCGCCGGCCGGGCGGCCGGTGCCGCCGACGGCGACGTTGGCGAGCCCCTGGCGGTCGAGCGCGGACACCAGGGCCCGGCGCAGCGCGGGGTCGGCCAGCGGGCGGCCGGGGCGCTGGTTGAAGAAGGTCATCCCGACGACGGTCGGCACGTCGGTGGCGGACAGGCCGTGGCCGGTGAGCCGGGCGCGGTCCGGCCCGTTCACGTCCGCGATGTCGACGCCCCCGGTGAGCAGCAGGTTGGCGGTGGTGGAGGCCTGGGGCACCACCGAGATGACGATGCGGGCCGGGAGGCCGGGCGCCGCGGTGGTCGCGCCGGCCGGGCCCCAGGTGTAGCCCTCGCGGACGGTGAACTCGTACGGCCCGCCGGGGGAGTAGCGGCTCAGGACGTACGGGCCGGTGCCCTGGGTGGCGCGGTCGAGCGACCGGGGGCGGTCGAGCCCGGCGGGGCAGACGATCGGCAGCAGGCCGACGGTGCGGGTGAGGAACGGGAAGGGGGCGGTGGCGCCGACCGACACCGTGCCGGCCGGGTCGTCGGCGGTCGCGGTGAAGGGGACGTCGGGCAGGACGGTCTGGGCGCCGGCGAGCTGGTTGGCCGGGTCCCCCGCGTACGTCAGTGCCCGGGCCACCGCGGAGGCGGTGAGGGGGGTGCCGTCGGAGCAGGTGATCCCCGGGCGGAGGGTGAAGGTGGCCGTGGTGGTGGAGGCCTGCCAGGACGTGGCCAGGCCGGGGACCACGGTGCCGTCGGGGGCGAGGGAGACCAGCGAGTCGTAGGCGTAGCGGGCCTGGGCGGCGCCGAAGGTCGAGTACGGGTCGAAGCTCGGCGTCTCGCTGGACACGGCGATCCGGACGGTGCCGTGTTCGACGAGCGGGGTGCTCGTCGAGGGGCGGGCCGTGCCCCCGCAGCCGGTCATCGCGAGGGTCACCGCGGCGGCCAGGACGGTGGCGGTGGCCGTCCGGACGGGCGGCGGAGTACGACGGGGCATGGGCGTCATGGTGCCACCGAGTTCTGCCACTGGCGAGTCAACTCGCTTGCGCAGTAAGAGTGTTCGAATGTGACACGGTGATCGGGGTCAGGCGTGCCGGAGGCAGAGGGTGCCCCACTGGAAGCCCGCGCCGATCCCGGACAGGACGTAGGTGTCGCCCGGTCGCAGGCCGCCCGCGGTGACGGTGGAGTGGAGCGCGGTGAACAGGCCGGCCGAACCGGTGTTGCCGAGCCGGTCGACGGTGACGGGGACGCGCTCCCGAGGGACGCCCATGGCCTTCACGGTTTCGGCGAGGAGGTTCAGGTTGGCCTGGTGCAGGAAGAAGTGCCGGATCTCGTCGAGCGGCACACCGGCCTGCCGGGCGGCGCTGGTGATGCTCTCGGGCAGGCGGGTGGTGGCGGTGTTCCAGACGGAGCGGCCGTCCATGCGCAGGTAGTGCGCGCCGGCGGCCAGGGTGGCCGTGCTGGTGGGCAGCCGGGAGCCGCCGGCCGGGACCTGGACGTCGTAGGAGAGCTGGGAGCCCAGGTCGTAGGAGAGCAGGCCCGCGCCGGCGGTCTCGGAGCGGGTGAGCACGACGGCGGCCGCGGCGTCGCCGAAGAAGACGCCGGTGGTGCGGTCCGTGGGGTCGGTGATCCTGGAGGCGCAGTCGGCGGCGAGGACCAGGATGGTGGTGATGGAAGGGTTCTGGAGGAGGTGGGCGGCGATCAGTACGGCCTGGACGCCGGATGCGCAGGCCGCCTGGGTGACGTCCAGGGACAGGGCTCGGTGGGCGCCCAGGGCGTCCTTGACGATCAGTGCGGTTGAGGGCAGGGGCTGGTCCCAGGTGTAGGTGGCGACGATCACCGCGTCCAACTGGGCGGGGGCGGTGCCCGCCGCGTCCAGGGCCTGGTGTGCGGCGTCGACGCACATGTCGGAGGTGGCCAGCTCCGGGGCCAGGCGGCGGCGTTCACGGATGCCGGTGCGGCTGGTGATCCATGCGTCGCTGGTGTCGAGGGAGCGGGTCAGCTGCTCGTTGGTGACGACGGTCGGGGGCAGGTGCACCCCGGTCCCCGCGACGGCGAACGGGGCGGGTAGCCCCGCGCCGGTGTGGTGGTGCAGGGGCTTGTCCTGGGTGACGGTCATGCGACGGTGCTCCGCTCGGGCGCGATCAGGACCTCCGGGGCGGTGTGGCAGCGGCCGGAGGCGCAGGGGTCGCCGAGCACGCTACGTCGGGCGGTCCGGGTGATGAGGGCGCCGCGATCCCGGAAACCGGATGCGGCGCACGCATGCGGGACCCTCCTGGCGCGCCGACCAGGGACAAGTAAGCTCATCAGAACGTCCGTGCGCACGGTGATATCCCGGCGCTCCGGTTGATGCGGTCGGCTTCCGTACGGGTCGGGGGCGAAACCCGCCGCCTCATCCGTTCGAGGGATACTGCGGCTGCTGTTTCGCCGACCGGGCAGGGCGGCCGACCCGTCACCGCCACACTGGCCGCATGAGCGCGAGGACGAACGAGCCGGGCCGGGCGACGAGCCATCTGGCGGATCGCTACTGGGAGTTCCTGCTGGAGCGCGATCCACTGCTGAGAGTCCGCCAGGGGCTCCCGGTCGAGACGCTCCCCGGAGTGTCGCCCGCCGAGGCCGAGGAGCGGGCGCGGTTCGCCGAGGAGGTGCTGGCCCGGGCGCGGACGCTCGACGGCGCGGAGCTGTCCGGTACCGATGCCGACACCGTCGGATTCCTCGCGGGGTTGGCCGAGCAGGAGGTGCGCGCCCACCGCTGCTACGGGCTGACGCCCGCGGCCACGCCGTACCGGCTGTTCCCGCTGTCGCAGTACGTCGACGCGGTCCTGTGCCCCTTCCGGTTCGTCGAACCGTCCGACGTCGAGCGGTATTTGTCGCTGCTGCACCAGCTCGCCCGGGCGGTCGGCTCGATCGTCGACAAGACGGCGGAACAGGCCGCCCGCGGTTTCCGGGTGCCGGCCCCGGCCCTGGCCGGCGCACGCACCACCGTCGTCGGCCTGCGGAGCTCCGTGACGCGTCGGGTGGCGGTGGACGACGGCCGGCTCGGCGGGCTCGGCCCGGCCGTCCGGGGCCGACTCCGGGACGGGGTGCGGCGGCTGGTGGAGGCGGAGTTGGCCCCGGTCTTCGACGGCCTGCTCGCCGTCCTCGACGACCCGGACTACCTGCGGGAGGCACCGCGGGCCGTCGGCTGGGCGCGGTACGAGGGCGGGGAGGAGGCGTACCGGGAGTTCGTCCGGATCCACAGCGGGGGCGACACGCCGCCCGAGCGGCTCCACGAGCTCGGCCGGGAGCAGTGCCGGGAGCTCGCCGAGCGGATGCGGGAGGTCCGCGTCGCCCTCGGATTCCACGGCCCGGAGGGGGAGTTCCACGAGCGGCTGCGCACCGAGCCCCGGCTCTACGCGCGGACTCCCGAGGAGGTCGAGGCCCGCTATCGCGGCTACCTCGACCGGCTCGCCCCGTTGCTGCCGCGCTGGTTCGCGGTGCTGCCGGCCGCGCCGTACGGACTGGCGCGGCTGGATCCGGCGCTGGAGGCGGGGATGACCTTCGGGTACTACGAGCTGCCGACTCCGGCCGCCCCGATCGGGCGCTACCGCTACAACGGTTCCGGTCTGGAAGGGCGCTCGCTGATCGGCGCGGCCTCCCTGATCCACCACGAGCTGGCCCCCGGGCACCACTTCCACCTCGCCCGGCAGGCCGAGAACCGCGTGCTGCCGCAACTGCGTCGTGAGGTGGCCGAGTTCGGCGCCTTCAACGAGGGCTGGGCCGAGTACGCGGCGGGCCTCGGCTGGGAGATGGGCCTCTACGACGACCCCTGGGACGCCTACGGGCGCCTTGCGCAGGAGCGATTCACCGCGCAGCGCCTCGTCGTGGACACCGGGCTCAACCTCGGGACGATGAGCCTGGAGCAGGCCCGGGACTTCATGCGCGCCAACTCCACCGAGGCGGACGGCCAGATCGCCTCGGACCTGCTGCGCTACGCGACGGACCTGCCCGGGCAGGCGCTCTCCTACCGTGCGGGCTACCTGGAGTTCGTTCGGTTGCGGGCCCGGGCGGAGGCCGAGAAGGGGGCCGGTTTCGAGGTGCGGACCTTCCACGAGGCCGTGCTGGGTGGTGGCGGGCTGCCGTTCCCCGTGCTGCGCCGACGGGTGGAACGAGGGGCTAAGGACGGGACCTGATATGTAAATAGGATCATTGGCTTATTCGGTGAGTATGCATATTTAAACCCTTGGAGGCGGATTGGATTTAAAGCACTCGCACGGGTGAAATCTGCCAAGGAAGTTTGCTCTCGGTGGACCTGGCTCGACTACGGTGGCCAGCGGAGCGGGCGGTGGACCCCGAGAGGAATTTTCGGCCCAGCAGGGAATCCGGCACGGGAACGAAGAATTTCGGACACGGGTGCTTCCGTCCGCCCTGTTGTGCGTGCTCCGGAGTTCGCAGTGCCCCCGGGGTCCCCTGTCATCCGTCTGCGTAGAGAGGTTGGAGCATCATGCCGCCCGTAGTACCGCCCTTCCTGATCGGCCTCGTCGTCGCGCCGCTGGCCAAGCGGCTCCTCAAGCCGCTGGTCCGTGGCGTCGTCAAGACGTCCGTCGGCATCGCCATGGAGGTGAAGAAGGCGGCCCATGAGGCCGGAGAGGGCATCCACGACCTCGCGGCCGAGGTGGCCGCCGACATGGTGGCAGCGCAGATCACCGCCGACGAGCACCGCCGGGCCGCCGAGGGCCCCGTCCCGCACAAGGAGAAGACCGAGCCCGTCCACCGGGTCGAGCACGAGTCGAGGGCCCCGAAGATCCGCGCGACCGCGACCGCCGGCGCCGGCAAGACGCCCTGACGCTCCGCCCCGCGGACCGATCAGTCGCTCGGGCGCATGTTTCGACCGGTCTCGGAAGATGTGCCCGAGCAGCTACCACCGCCCTGTCGGCCGTATCGCTTTCCCTTCAGACTTTCCATTCGTCGCGGTGCTCCGTCATGCCCAGTGACGGTCCATCCGCGACCTCCGCAAACAGGTGATCGTACACATGCCATCTCTGCTGGCCGCAGCGGCCGGGAACCTTCCCGTGGATTCGGACGTGCGCCCGCGCTCGGTCATCCCGGGGCGCCAGCGCTGGGACGTCAAGCCGGTCCTCGGACGGCCCCGGACGGCCGAGATCCTCGCCGCCGCCCTGCGGCGCGTCCCCGGGATCACCGAGGCGCAGGCGAGTCCGGTCACCGGTGGAGTCCTCGTCCGGCACGACGCGCGGGTGCGCGCCGCGGACGTCGGCCGGATCGTCCGCAGGGCCGTCACCCTGGTCCTGGAGGGGCCGACCGGGACGGTGCGCCCGGCGCCGGCGCGGCCCGCCGCACCGGCCCCGCGCCCGGACCGCGGCCTCGTCGTGCGACCGGTCCTCGCCGTCGGCGGCGGGGTGGCGGCCGGCGTCGCGCTGATCCGGGGGTCGGCGCTGAGCAGGCAACTGGTGGCACTCGGCGGGGTCGCGACCGCGACCGTGGCCGTCCTTCGGAAGGCCTGGCGCGGAACGGCCGACACGGCCGGCGAGCCGGCCGGGACCGGAACCGAACGCCACCCCCTGCTGGAGGTCGTCGGACCGCACCGGCGCCGACTCTTCCGCGCCTCCGCGCTCTCGGTCGCCTGCCAGGTCGCGGAGATGGCGCTCGCCACCTTCCTCGGCTGGACCGCGCTGGTCCTCATCAAGGGCGAGGCCGCGCCGTTGGTCCGCATCGGCCTGACCACCGCGTCCGCCCAACTCTGGGGCCTGGCAGGGCTGGTGGCCGTCGCCTGTGCCGCCGTCGCGGGCCTTTCCTACTCCTCGAACCTCCAGTGGCGCCGACTCGGCCAGGACATCGAGCACGACTGGCGGAGCCGCACGTACGACCACGTCCAGCACCTCGAACTGCGGCACCTGGAAGGCGAACGGACCACCCGGATCGCCGGCGTGCTCACCGACGACGTCCGCCAGCTGGGCGCCTTCTTCACCACCTCGGCCAACGACGTGCTCCAGATGGGCACCAGCCTGGCCATCCTGGTGCCGGTGTTCCTGCTGCTGGCACCGCAGATCGCCTGGATCGCCTTCCTGCCCATCCCGGTCATCGCCTGGCTGTCGCTCCGCTACCAGGAGAAGGTCACCGCCGACTACGCCGTCGCCGGGGAGGACCGGGCCGGGCTACACAGCCAACTGGTGAACACCCTGGAGGCCGGCGCCACCGTCAAGAGCTTCTGCACCGAGGACTACGAGGCCGAGCGCATCGACCGGCTGAGCGCGCGGGCCCAGGACAGCAATGAGCGGACCGACCGGAGCACGATCCGGCACGCCGAGACCGTCCGGGTCTGCACGACCAGCTCGATGGCGGGCACCCTGCTGATCGGCGGTCGGTCGGTGCTCAACGGAAGCCTGCCGTTCGAGGTGTTCAGCCCGCTGATCGGGCTGCCCCAGATGGTGCTGCTGCGGATGAACCGGCTCGGCGGCATCGTCGACCAGTACCAGCGCACGCTCGCCGCCTACGACCGGGTCCACCGGCTGCACGCCCTGCCCGTCGAGGCCGAGGGCACCGGCGGACCGCTCGACACCGGGAAGGTACGGGGCGAGGTCGTCCTCGACGGCGTGACCTTCGCCTACCCCGGCCGGCCGCCGGTGCTGGAGGACCTCTCGCTGACCATCCCCGCCGGGCAGGTCACCGCCCTCGTCGGTGCCACCGGCTCCGGCAAGACGACGGTCGCCAAGCTGCTGATGCGCTTCCAGGACGCGGAGTCCGGCAGCGTGCTGCTCGACGGGCGGGACGTGCGCGACCTGCCCCGCCGGGACCTGCGCCAGGCGATCGGGTTCGTCGCCCAGGACCCGTTCCTCTTCGACGGCAGCATCGCCGACAACATCCGCTACGGCAGCTTCGGGGCCTCGGACGAGGCCGTGGTCGAGGCGGCCATGATGGCCGAGGCGCACGCCTTCGTCGCGACGCTGCCGGACGGCTACGACACCCTGATCGGCGAACGCGGCGCCGCGCTCTCGGGCGGCCAGCGCCAGCGGATCGCCCTGGCCCGGGCGATCCTCAAGGACTCACCGGTCGTGGTCCTCGACGAGGCCACCTCCGCCGTGGACAACGAGACCGAGGCCGCCATCCAGCGCACCCTGCGGAGTTTCGCGGCCGAGCGGACCATGGTCGTCATCGCCCACCGGCTCTCCACCGTCCGCCACGCGGACCGGATCTACGTCATGGACAAGGGCGGCGTGGTCGCCGAACAGGGCACCCACGACGAACTCCTCGCCCGGCACGGACTCTACGCATCCCTCTGGCAGCTCCAGGCCGGCGAACTCGCCGCCTGACCACAGCAGCAGCACCCGCCCGCCGACCGCGTGACGCCACCGCGGTCGGCGGGGCCCGGCGTGCCCTGCGCACACGCCTGCCCATTCTTCTGGAGGTACCCCCATGTCCCGTCGCGACGGCGACGTCCTTCCCCTGACCGCGGCCCAGCGCGAGATCTGGCTGGCCGAACAACGCTCCCGGACGGCCATCCCGGGCTATCGCGTCGGCGAGTGCCTGGAGATCCACGGGCCGGTGGACCCGGAGTCGTTCGAGACCGCGCTGCGCCGGGTGGTCGACGAGGTCGACGCCCTGCACGTGAGCTTCGTCGACGACGGCGAGGGCCCGCGGCAGGTCGTCCGGGAGACCTGGGACTGGGCGCCGGCCCACCTCGACCTCAGCGGGGAACCCGCTCCCCGGGCGGCGGCCATGGAGTGGATGGAGCGGGACCTGACGCGCCCGCTGGACCTCGCCCGCGACCCACTGTTCGGCCACGCGCTGATCCGGCTGTCACCGACGGAATTCCTCTGGTACCTGAACTACCACCACGTCGTGCTGGACGCGTTGAGCAGTGCCCTGGTCCGGCAGCGGGTCGGCGAGGTGTACTCGGCGCTGGCCGAGGGCGGCCCGGTGCCGCCGTCCCCGTTCGGTTCGCTGCGGGAGCTGGTCGACAGCGACGCCGCCTACCGCTCGTCCGCCGACTTCGCCGCCGACCGCGCCTACTGGACGGAGCGGTTCGCGGACCGGCCGGCACCGACGAGGCTCACCGACCGGTCCCCGACCGACCCGAACCTGGCCCTGCGCCTGCGCGAGGAGCGGGAACTGCGTCGCCCGGACGCGCTGCGGGCGGCGGCGGGACGGGCCGGTGTCCGCTGGTCCCGTCTGGTGATCGCGGCGACGGCGCTCTACGCGCACCGGCTGACCGGCACCCAGGACGTGGTGCTCGCGCTTCCCGTGACGGCCCGTCGATCCGCCGACCGGGACCTGATGTCGGTGCCGGGCACGATGTCCAACGTGGTGCCCCTGCGGCTGACCGTGCGCCCCGACATGCGCTGGCGCGAACTCGTCGACCAGGTGGCGGGGGAGGTCGAGGCGGCCGTCGCGCACGAGCGCTACCGGAGCGAGGACCTGCTGCGCGACCTCGGCGCGCCCGGCAGCATCGGCACGGCGTTCCCGCTGATCGTCAACATCATGGCCTTCAACTCCAGGCCGGGCTTCGGCGGGCACCCCGCCGCCGTGCACCACTTCGTGTCCGGATCGACCACCGACCTGGCGGTCTGGGTGTTCGACTACCGGGACGGCAACCCTCCGCTCCTCAGGCTCCACGGAGCACCGGAGGCGTACGGCGACGACGACCTCGCCGCGCACCAGCAGCGGCTGCTCGCGCTGTTCGACACCGTCGCGGACTGCGACCCGGACGACCTGCTGGGCCGGATCGAGCTGCTCACGGCCGAGGAACACGGCGAGCTGGCGGCCGTCGGCAGCGGGCCGGCGGCGGAGGTCCCGGCCACGAGCCTGCCGGAGCTGTTCCGGGAGCACGTGCGGGCGGCCCCGGACCTCGTCGCGCTGGTGTGCGGGGACGTCTCGCTGACGTACGCGGAGCTGGACGCGCGGGCGAACCGGCTGGCGCACGCCCTGATCGCCCGGGGCGCCGGACCGGAGCGGCTGGTGGCGGTGGCCCTGCCGCGCTCGGCCGAGCTGGTGGTGGCGATCCTCGCGGTGCTGAAGACCGGTGCGGCGTACGTCCCGGTCGACCCGGAGTACCCGGCCGCCCGGATCGGGTACCTGCTCGACGACGCGCGGCCGACGCTGCTGGTGACCGACTCCCGCAGCGGCGAGCGGCTGCCCGAGGCGGGTTCCGTCGACCGGCTGGTGCTGGACACCGCCGACCTGGACGGGCTGCCGGACACGGACCCGAGGGTGGCCGTCGATCCGGCACACCCGGCGTACGTCATCTACACCTCCGGCTCCACCGGGCGGCCCAAGGGCGTGCTGCCGACGTACGGCGGCCTGCTGAACCTGCTCACCGACCACCGGCAGGCCATGTTCCGGCCGGTGCTCGACGAGCGGCAGCGGCTGCGGGTCGCGCTGACCACGTCGGTGTCCTTCGACGCCTCCCTGAACCAGTTGCTCGCCCTGTTCGGGGGCCACGAGCTGCACGTCCTGGACCACGCGACCTGGACCGACCCGGACGCCTTCGTCGGCTACGCCGCGCGCTGCGGGCTCGACTACATCGAGGCCACCCCGTCCTACCTCCGGGTCCTGGTCGCGCACGGGCTGTTGAGCGATCCGCAGTGGCGGCCGGCGTTGCTCGCGGCGGGCGGCGAGGCCGTCCCCGCGCAGCTCTGGGCGGATCTGCGGGAGGCCGACGGGGTGCGCGGACTCAACCTCTACGGGCCGTCCGAGTGCACGGTCAACTCGGTCGTCGCGCCGGTGGGTTCGAGCCCGGTCCCGGTCATCGGCCGACCGGTCACCAACGCCAGGCTGTACGTGCTCGACAGCGCGCTGCGGCCGCTGCCCGCCGGTGTGCCGGGCGAGCTGTACATCGCCGGCGCCGGGCTGGCCCGGGGCTACCTGAACCGGCCGGTCCTGACGGCCGGGCGCTTCGTGGCGGACCCCTTCGGGCCGAGCGGTTCGCGGATGTACCGCACCGGCGACCTGGTGCGGCGGAGCCCGGACGGGAACCTGGAATTCCTCGGCCGCACCGACGACCAGGTCAAGATCCGCGGATTCCGGGTGGAACTCGGCGAGATCGAGGCCGTCCTGGTGGAGCACCCGGAGGTCGCCCGGGCCGCCGCCGTGGTGCGCACCGACGACGAGCCCCGGCTGGTCGGCTACGTCGTCCCCGCCGAAGGGCGGGCCGTCCGGTCGGACACCCTGCGGACCCGGATGCGGGAGCGGCTGCCGGAGTACATGGTGCCGTCGGCGTTCGTGGTGCTGGACGCACTGCCGCTGACGCCGAACGGCAAGCTCGACCGGCGGGCCCTCCCCGCGCCGGAGCAGACCGCCGCCGTCCCGGGCCGCGCCCCGCGCACCGCCACCGAGCACCTGCTCGCCGGGCTGTTCGCCGAGGTGCTCGGGGTGGCCGACGTCGGCTCGGACGACAGCTTCTTCGACCTCGGCGGGCACTCCCTGCTGGCCACCCGACTGGTCTCCCGGGTCCGGTCGGCCCTCGGCGTGGAGCTGAGGCTGAGCGACCTGTTCGACACGCCGACGGTGGCGGAGCTGGCGGCGGCGGTGGACGCCGCCGGCCGGGCACGGCCGGCCCTGGGGCGGCGGGAGCGGCGCGGGGCGGTCCCGCTGTCCTTCGCGCAGCGCCGGCTCTGGTTCCTGCACCGCATGGAGGGCCCGAGCGCCACGTACAACATCCCGCTGACGCTGCGGCTTGCCGGAGAGCTGGACCGGCGGGCCCTGGAGGCCGCCCTGGCGGACGTGGTCGAGCGGCACGAGAGCCTGCGCACGGTGTTCCCGGCGGTCGACGGCGTGCCGAGCCAGCGGGTGCTGGACCCCGACGCGGCACGGCCGAGGCTGCGGATGACCGAGGTCGGCGAGCGCGACCTGACGGACCGGCTGGCCGAGGCGGCCCGGCACGCATTCGACCTCGCCGCGGAGCCGCCGCTGCACGCCGAGCTGTTCCGGCTGGGACGGGAGGAGCACGTGCTCCTCCTGGTGGTGCACCACATCGCCGGTGACGGCTGGTCGACGGGGCCGCTCTCGCAGGACCTGACGACCGCGTACGCGGCCCGCTCCGCGGGGGCGAAACCGGAATGGGCGCCGCTGCCCGTCCAGTACGCCGACTACGCCCTGTGGCAGCGGGACCTGCTCGGCGACGGCTCGGACCCGGACAGCCTGCTGAACGGTCAACTGGCCTACTGGCGCGAGCAGCTGGCGGACCTTCCCGAGCAGGTGGAGCTGCCGTTCGACCGGCCCCGGCCGACGGCGATGTCCTACCGGGGCGCCCAGCTGCCGGTGCGGATCGACGCCGAACTGCACCAGGGCCTGCGTGCGCTCGCCCGGGACGGCGGGGCCAGCCTGTTCATGGTGCTCCAGGCAGGGCTGGCCGCGCTGCTGGGCAAGCTCGGCGCCGGCACCGACGTCCCGATCGGAACGCCGATCGCCGGACGCACCGACGAGGCGCTGGACGACCTGGTCGGCTTCTTCGTCAACACCCTGGTGCTGCGCGCCGACCTGTCGGGCGACCCGTCCTTCACCGAACTGCTCGGCCGGGTGCGCGCCGACGCGCTCGCCGCGTACGCGCACCAGGACGTGCCGTTCGAGCAGCTGGTGGAGGCGCTGAACCCGTCCCGGACGCTGGCGCACCACCCGCTGTTCCAGACCATGCTCGCCCTGCAGAACGCTCCGCTCGGCGCGTTCGAGCTGCCGGGGCTGCGGGTGGCGACCGATCTGGTCCAGACCGGGACGGCCAAGTGCGACCTGACCTTCGTCCTGGCCGAACAGCCCGACGGTCTCTCGGGCGTCCTGGAGTACAGCACCGACCTGTTCGACGAGGCCACCGCCGCCGGGATCGTCGAGCGGTGGCTGCGACTGCTGCGGGCCGCGGTCGCCGACCCCGGTCGGCGGATCGGCCGGGTGGACGTGCTGTCCGCCGACGAGCTGAGCGCCTTGCTGACGGCCGGCGAAGGCCGGGACGGCGAGCTGCCGGAGACCGGCATCCCCGCGCTGTTCGAGCGACAGGTCCGGGCGAACCCGGCCGCGGTCGCGCTCACGGACGGCGAAACCAGCCTGACGTACGGCGAGTTGAACACCCGGGCCAACCGGCTCGCGCACGCCCTGATCGCCCGCGGGGCGGGGCCGGAGCAGTTGGTGGCGCTGGGCCTGCCGCGCTCGGCCGAGCTGGTGGTCGCGATCCTCGCGGTGCTCAAGGCCGGCGCCGCGTACGTGCCGGTGGACCCGGAGTACCCCGCGGCCCGGATCACCTACCTGCTCCAGGACACCCGGCCCGCGCTGCTCGTGACGACCGGCCGGATCGGCGACCTGCCGGGCGCGGAGGCGGTGGACCGGCTGCTGCTGGACACCACCGACCTGGACGGGCTGCCGGACACCGACCCGGAGGTCGCGGTCGATCCCGCCCACCCCGCCTACGTCATCCACACCTCCGGCTCCACCGGCAACCCCAAGGGCGTCGTGGTCCCGCACCGGAACGTGGTGCGGCTGTTCGCCACCACCCGGGAACTGTTCGGTTTCTCCGCCGAGGACGTCTGGACGCTCTTCCACTCCTACGCCTTCGACTTCTCGGTGTGGGAGCTGTGGGGCGCGCTGCTGCACGGCGGCCGGCTGGTGGTCGTCGACCACGAGACCAGCCGCTCGCCCGGCCGCTTCCTGGAGCTGCTCGCCCGCGAGCGGGTGACGGTGCTCAACCAGACCCCGTCCGCCTTCCACCAGCTGATCCAGGCGGATCAGGAGACGAGGCCCGAACTCGCCCTGCGCACAGTGGTGTTCGGCGGAGAGGCGCTGGAGCCCGCCCGCCTCGCGGGCTGGTACGAGCGGCACCCGGACGACGCGCCGCGGCTGGTCAACATGTACGGCATCACCGAGACCACGGTGCACGTCACCCACGCGGCGCTCGACCGGTCCGGCACCCCGGCCGGCCAGATCGGGACGGCCGTCCCGGACCTGCGGACGTACGTCCTCGACGACGGCCTGCGTCCGGTCGCCCCGGGCGTCGCGGGCGAGCTGTACGTCGCGGGCCCGGGCCTGGCACGCGGCTACCTGAACCGGCCCGGCCTGACCGCCGGGCGGTTCCTCGCCGACCCGTTCGGACCGGCCGGCTCCCGGATGTACCGCAGCGGCGACGTGGTGCGCCGGGCGGCCGACGGCAGCCTGCGCTACGTCGGCCGGGCCGACCAGCAGGTGAAGGTGCGCGGCTTCCGGATCGAGCTCGGCGAGATCGAGGCGGCGCTCGCCGCACACCCCGGCGTCGCCCAGGTCGCCGTGCTGGCCCGGCAGGACCGCGCCGACGACACCCGGCTGGTCGCCTACCTGGTGCCCGCCCCGGGCTCCGCGCCGCGCCCGGCCGAGCTGCGCGCCCACCTGGCCGGACGGCTGCCGGAGTACATGGTGCCGTCGGCGTTCGTGGCACTGGACTCGCTGCCGCTGACCGGCAACGGGAAGCTGGACCGCCGGGCTCTGCCCGCTCCCGACCTCGCCCCCGCGGGCACCGGCCGCGCGCCGCGCACCCCGCAGGAGCAGGTCCTCTGCGAGCTGTTCGCCGAGGTCCTCGGGGTGGCCGGGGCGGGCGTCGAGGACAGCTTCTTCGACCTGGGCGGGCACTCGCTGCTGGCGACCCGCCTGGCCGCCCGGGTCCGCGCGACCCTGGGGGTGGAGCTGGAGCTGCGCACCCTGTTCGAGACCCCGACCCCGGCCGGCGTGGCCTCCGCCCTGACGGGTGCCCGCCGGGCGCAGCTGGCACTGGCACCTTACCCGCGGCCCATGGGGGCACCTCCCGGCCGTCAAGGCGGGGGGAGGATCCCGCTGTCGTTCGCGCAGCGGCGGCTCTGGTTCCTGCACGAGCTGGAGGGTGCCGGCGCGAACTACCACATCTCGCTGGCCTGGCGGTTGTCCGGGAACCTGGACCGGCGGGCGCTGGAGGCCGCCCTGGCGGACGTGGTCGCCCGGCACGAGAGCCTGCGCACCGTCTTCCCGGCGGTGGACGGCGTGCCGCACCAGCAGGTGCTGGACGTCGTGGCGGGCCGCCCGCGGCTGGACGCGAGCCGGACCACCGAGGCCGGGCTGCCGGGCGTGCTGGCGACCGCGAAGGCCCGGCCGTTCGACCTGGCCGTCGATCTGCCGCTGCGCGCCGGCCTGTTCGAGCTCGGACCGGACGAGCACGTGCTCCAGATGGTGTTGCACCACATCGCCGGCGACGGCTGGTCGCTGGGCCCGCTCACGCAGGACCTGACCGCCGCCTACGCGGCGCGCTGCCGGGGTGAGGAGCCGCAGTGGGCGGAGCTGCCGGTCCAGTACGCCGACTACGCCCTGTGGCAGCACGAGCTGCTCGGCGACGCCACCGACAGCGACAGCCCGTTCGCCCGCCAGGCGGCCTACTGGACACGGCAGTTGGCCGATCTGCCGGAGCAGCTCCGGCTGCCCGCCGACCGGCCCCGCCCGGCCGTCGCCTCCCACCGGGGCGGCTTCGTGCCGGCCGGGCTGGACGCGGAGCTGCACCGCGGACTGCGCGAGCTCGCCCGCGTACACGGGACCAGTCTGTTCATGGTGCTCCAGGCCGGGCTGGCGGCGCTGCTGAGCAAGCTCGGTGCGGGCGACGACATCCCGGTCGGCAGCCCGGTCGCCGGCCGGACCGACCAGGCCCTCGACGAGCTGGTCGGCTACTTCGTCAACACCCTGGTGTTCCGTACGGACACCTCGGGCGATCCGACGTTTGCCGAGCTGCTGGGCCGGGTGCGGGACACCGCGCTGGCCGGGTACGCCCACCAGGACCTGCCGTTCGAGTACCTCGTCGAGGCCCTCAACCCGGCGCGGTCGCTGGCGCACCACCCGCTGTTCCAGGTGATGCTGGTGCTGCAGAACGCTCCCCGGGCCGACTTCGCCCCGCCCGGGCTGCACGTCCGCGACATGCCGCTGACGACGACCACCGCCAAGCTCGACCTGATCTTCACGATGTCCGAGCGGCACGCGGAGGACGGTTCCCCGGAGGGGATCGACGGGTTCGTCGAGTACACCAGCGACCTGTACGACCCGGCCACCGTCGAGACGATGTTCGAGCGATGGGAGCGACTGCTCCGCGCCGTGGTCGCCGACCCGCGGCGGCGGCTCAGCCGGTACGGTCTGCTCTCCGCCGCGGAGCACGGCGACCTGACGGCCCTGGGCACCGGACCGGACGTGGAGCTTCCGGCCGCGAGCCTGCCGGAGCTGTTCCGGGCGCAGGTGCGGGCGACGCCGGAGCTGGTGGCGCTGGTGTGCGGAGACCTCTCGCTGACCTACGCGGAGCTGGACGCGCGGGCGAACCGGCTGGCGCACGCCCTGATCGCCCGGGGCGCGGGGCCGGAACGGCTGGTGGCGGTCGCCCTGCCGAGGTCGGCCGACCTGGTCGTGGCGATCCTCGCGGTGCTGCGGACCGGGGCGGCCTACGTCCCGGTCGATCCCGAGTACCCGGCCGCCCGGATCGCCCACCTGCTCGACGACGCACACCCGGCCCTGGTGGTGACCGACGCCCGGACCCGGGACGGGCTCCCGGAGGCCGGGGCGGCCGGATGGCTGGTGCTCGACGACCCGGCGACGGCCGCCCTGGTGGCCGACTGCCCGGAGACGGACCCGCTGGTCGCCATCGACCCGGGGCACCCGGCCTACGTGATCTACACCTCCGGCTCCACCGGCAGGCCCAAGGGCGTGGTGTCGACCCACGGCGGCCTGCTCAACCTGTTCGCCAACCAGCGGCAGCTGCTGTTCCCGCGGCGGACGAGGGAGCGGCTGCGCATCGGGCTGACCACCTCGGTGTCGTTCGACGCCTCCTGCGACCAGTTGTCCAGCCTGTACGCGGGCCACGAGCTGCACGTCCTGGACGAGGCGACCTGGTCCGACCCGGACGCCTTCGTCGACTACGCCGCGCGCGCCGGGCTGGACTACGTCAACGCCACCCCGTCCTATCTGCAGGTGCTCGTCGCACGGGGGCTCCTGGACGACCCGGGGCGCCGTCCCGCGGTGGTCTCGATGGGCGGGGAGGCCGTTCCGGACCAGCTGTGGGACCGGCTGCGGGCCGTCGAGGGCGTGTCCTGCCTGAACTACTACGGGCCGTCCGAATGCACGGTGGACGCCCTCGTGGCACCGCTGGGATCGAGTCCGCGCCCGGTGATCGGCCGGCCGCTCGGGGGCATCCGGCTGTACGTGCTCGACAGCACGCTGCGGCCGGTGCCCGCGGGCGTGGCGGGCGAGCTGTACCTCGCCGGAGCGGGCCTGGCCCGCGGCTACCTGAACCGGCCGGGGCTCACCGCGGGGCGCTTCGTGGCGGACCCGTTCGGTCCGGGCGGCACGCGGATGTACCGCACCGGCGACCTGGCGCGCTGGGGCGCCGACCGGAACCTGGAGTTCCTCGGGCGTACGGACGACCAGGTCAAGGTGCGCGGCTTCCGGATCGAACTCGGCGAGGTCGAGGCGGCGTTGGCGGAACACCCGCAGGTCGCCCAGGTCGCGGTGACCGTCCGGGAGGACCGGGCCGGGGACGCGCGGCTGGTCGCCTACCCGGTGGCCGTCACCGGGGCGGAACTCCGGCCGGAGGAACTGCGGGCACACCTGCGCGAGCGACTGCCGGACTACATGGTCCCGTCCGCCTTCGTGCCCCTGGGGAGCCTGCCGCTGACCGCCACCGGCAAACTGGACCGGCGCGCGCTGCCCGAACCCGTCCACACCGCGCCGAGGACCGGCAGGGTCCCGCGCACCCCGCCGGAGCAGGTCCTCGCGGAGCTGTTCGCCGAGGTGCTGGGCGTGGCCGAGGTCGGGGCCGACGACGACTTCTTCGACCTCGGCGGGCACTCCCTGCTCGCCACCCGGCTGGTCGCCCGGGCGCGTGCCGCCCTCGGGGTGGAACTGGAGCTGCGCACCCTCTTCGAGACGCCGACGGTGGCCGGGCTGGCCGCCGGGCTCGGCGGGGCCGCCCGGGCCAGGCCCGCGCTGCGCCGCGCGGAGCGGCCGGCCCCGGTCCCCCTCTCCTTCGCGCAGCGACGGCTCTGGTTCCTGCACCAGCTGGAGGACGCCGGCTCGGTCTACAACATGCCGTTGGCGTGGCGGCTGACCGGTGAACTCGACCGGACCGCCCTGCAGATGGCGTTCGGCGACGTCGTCGCCCGGCACGAGAGCCTGCGCACGGTCTACCCGCAGCTCGACGGGGTTCCCCGCCAGGAGGTGCTGGACGCCGGAACGGCCCCACCCCGGCTGGCCGTCACCCGGGTGGGTGAGGCGGACCTGACGGAGCTGCTGACGGCGGCCGCGGCGCGCGGATTCGACCTCGCCACCGAACCGCCCCTGCGTGCCGAGCTGTTCGAGACGGCACCGGACGAGCACGTGCTGCTGGTGGTGATGCACCACATCGCCGGGGACGGCTGGTCGCTGGGCCCCTTGTCCGCCGACCTGGCCACCGCGTACGCGGCCCGCCGCCGGGGCGAGGAGCCGCGGTGGGCGCCGCTGTCCGTCCAGTACGCCGACTACGCCCTGTGGCAGAACCGGCTGCTCGGCGACCCGGCCGACCCGGACAGCCTGTTCGCCCGCCAGACGGACCACTGGACGCGGACGCTGGCCGACCTGCCGGAGCAGATCAAGCTCCCCGCCGACCGCCACCGCCCCGCGACCCCCTCCTACGCCGGCGGGCACCTCGACGTCGAACTGGACCCCGACCTGCACGCCGGCCTGGTCCGGCTGGGCCGGGAGCACGGCGCCAGCGTCTACATGGTGCTGCAGGCCGCCCTGGCATCGCTCCTGGACAAGCTCGGCGCGGGCACGGACATCCCGGTCGGCAGCCTGATCGCGGGCCGGACCGACGAGGCGCTGGACGAGCTGGTCGGCTTCTTCGTCAACACCCTGGTGCTGCGCACCGACACCTCCGGCGACCCGTCGTTCGCCGAACTGCTGGGCCGGGTCCGGGAGGACGCGCTCGGCGCGTACGCCCACCAGGACCTGCCGTTCGAGCACGTCGTCGAGGCCCTCAACCCGTCCCGGTCACTCGCCCGTCAGCCGCTGTTCCAGGTGCTGCTCGCACTGCAGAACGTGCCCCGCACCGAGTTCGCGCTGGACGGTCTGGACGCCGGGATCCTCCTGGTGCGCACGCCCACCGCGATGTTCGACCTCGGCTTCCACCTGCTGGAGCACGGTGGCGCCGGCGGGCCGGCCGAGGGCATCGTCGGCCGGGTCGAGTACAGCACCGACCTGTTCGACCACGCCACGGTGGAGACGCTGCTCGCCCGGTGGCTGCGGCTGCTGGCGGCGGTGGTCGCCGAGCCGGACCGGCCGCTGAGCCGGATCGACGTCCTCACCGCCGAGGAGCGGCACGAGCTGCTGGTCGCCCGCAACGACACCGCCGGCCCGGTCCCCACGGCCGATCTGCCCGCGCTGTTCGAGGCGCGGGTCCGGGCGACCCCGGAGGCCCCGGCCGTGGTGTTCGAGGACACCGAGCTGACCTACCGCGAGCTGAACCGCCGGGCCAACCGCCTGGCCCACGCGCTGATCGCCCGGGGGGTCGGACCGGAACGGACCGTCGCCCTGCGGCTGCCGCGCTCGGCCGAGCTGGTGGTCGCCGTCCTGGCGGTGCTCAAGTCGGGCGCGGCGTACCTGCCGGTCGACCCGGACTACCCGGCCGCCCGCATCGCGTACATGCTGGAGGACGCGGGCCCGGCCGTGGTGCTCGACGACCTCGCCGCCGTCACGCCGGACGGTGACCTGCCGGAGCACGATCCGGCCGTGGCCGTGGACGGGCGCCGTCCCGCCTACGTCATCTACACCTCCGGCTCCACCGGCCGCCCCAAGGCCGTCGTGATGCCGGCCGCCGGGCTGCTGAACCTGTTGGAGTGGCACCACGAGGCCGTCGGCGGCGAACCCGGCACGCGCACCGCGCAGTTCACCGCGATCAGCTTCGACGTCTCGGTGCAGGAGGTGCTGTCCGCGCTGCTGTACGGCAAGACCCTGGTGGTGCCGACCGAGGAGCAGCGCCGCAGCGCCGAACTGTTCGCCCACTGGCTGGACCGGCACGAGGTGGCGGAGCTGTTCGCGCCCAACCTGGTGGTCGAGGCACTGGCCGAGGCCGCCGAGGAGGCCGGGCTGGAGCTTCCGCACCTGCGGCTGGTCGCCCAGGCCGGTGAGGCGATGCGCCTCGGCGGTGCCGTGCGCCGTTTCCAGGCCCGTCGGCCGGGACGGGTGCTGCACAACCACTACGGGCCCGCCGAGACCCATGTGATCACCGCCTACTCGCTGCCGTCCGACCCCGCCGACTGCCCGCTGCCGGTGCCCATCGGCCGTCCGATCGCCAACTGCCGGGTGTACGTGCTGGATGCGGCGCTGCGACCGGTCGCCCCCGGGGTGCTGGGCGAGCTGTACCTGGCCGGGGCCGGGCTGGCCCGCGGCTATCTGAACCGGCCCGGGCTCACCGCCGGGCGCTTCGTCGCCGACCCGTACGGTCCGGCGGGCACCCGGATGTACCGCACCGGCGACCTGGTCCGTTGGCGCGCCGACGGCGAGCTGGAGTTCGCCGGCCGGGTCGACCACCAGGTGAAGGTGCGCGGGTTCCGGGTCGAGCCGGGCGAGATCGAGGCCGAGCTGACCGCGCACCCGGACGTCGCCCAGGTCGCGGTGCTCGCCCGGGAGGACCGGATCGTCGCGTACGTCGTCCCGTCGGCCGGGAGCGGGGCGACCGCGGCGGCGCTGACGGCCTACCTGCGCGGCCGGGTGCCGGACTACCTGGTGCCGTCCGCGTTCGTGCTGCTGGAGGCGCTGCCGCTGACGCCGAACGGGAAGCTGGACCGGGTGGCGCTGCCCGCTCCCGAGGCCACGACCAGGGAGGCGGGCCGGGCGCCGCGCACGCCGCAGGAGCAGATCCTGTGCGAGCTGTTCGCCGAGGTGCTGGGCCTGGCCCGGGTCGGAGTCGACGAGGACTTCTTCGCGTTGGGCGGGCACTCCCTGCTCGCCACCCGGCTGGTCTCGCGGGTCCGGGCGACCCTCGGGGTCGAGCTGGAGCTGCGCGCCCTGTTCCGGCGGCCGACGCCCGCCGGGCTGGCGGCCGGGCTGCACGACGCCGGTACCGCGCGGCAGGCCCTGGTTCCCCGGCCCCGCCGCGAACCGATGCCGCTGTCCTTCGCCCAGCGCCGGCTCTGGTTCCTCCAGCAGTTCGGGGCACCGAGCGCCACCTACCACATGCCGCTGGCCCTGCGGCTGAGCGGCGACCTCGACCGGGACGCGCTGAGCGCCGCGCTCACCGACGTGCTGGCCCGGCACGAGACCCTGCGGACGGTCTTCCCGCACACCGCGGGCATTCCGCACCAGCGGGTGCTGGACCCCGCCGAGGTGCCCGTCCCGCTGGCCGTGCGCGCGGCCGCCGAGGCGGAGGTGCCCGCCCTGCTGCGCGACGCGGCGGTGCGCGGCTTCGACCTGACCTCGGACGTGCCGCTGCGGGCGGAGCTGTTCGCGGTCGCGCCGGACGAGCACGTGCTGCTGCTGGTGATGCACCACATCGCCGGGGACGGCTGGTCCATGGGCCCGCTGGCCCGCGACCTGGCCACGGCCTACGCCACCCGGCGGGGCGGCGGGGCGCCGACCTGGCCGCCGCTGCCGGTGACGTACGGCGACTACACCCTGTGGCAGCACGAGATCCTGGGCGACGAGCAGGACGCCGACAGCGTGTTCGGCCGCCAGGTCGCCTACTGGACACAGGCGCTGGCCGGGCTGCCCGAGCAGCTGCGGCTGCCCGTCGACCGGCCGCGCCCGGCCACCATGTCGTACGGCGGCGACCTGCTGGAACTCCGGATCGACGCCGAACTGCACACGGCGCTGGTGAAGTTGGCGCGACGCTCGGGTGCGACCCTGTTCATGGTGCTGCAGGCGGCGCTGGCGGCGCTGTACACGGGGCTGGGCGCGGGGACGGACATCGCGATCGGGAGCCCGGTCGCGGGGCGCACCGACGAGGCGCTGGACGAGCTGGTCGGGTTCTTCATCAACACGCTGGTGCTGCGGACGGACACGAGTGGCGATCCGAGCTTCGCCGAACTGCTCGGGCGGGTGCGGGAGACGGCGCTGTCGGCGTACGCCCACCAGGACGTGCCCTTCGAGCACCTGGTGGAGGCGCTCAACCCGTCCCGGTCGCTGTCCCACCACCCGCTGTTCCAGACCGGGCTGGTCGTGCAGAACGCGCCGGGCGGCGACTTCGACCTCCCCGGCCTGCGGGTCTCCGGGATGGCCGTGACCACGGGCACCGCGCGGCTCGACCTGACCTTCGGGTTCGCGGAGGAGTACGGGCCGGACGGTGCGCCGGCCGGGCTCAGCGGTGCGGTCGAGTACAGCACCGACCTGTTCGACCGTGCGACGGTCGAGACGTTGGTCGCCCGCTGGACCAGGCTGCTGGCCGCGGTCGCCGCGGCCCCGGAACGGCGGATCGGCGGGATCGACCTGCTGTCCGTCGAGGAGCGCGCCGAGCTGCTGCCCGTCGTCGAGGACGGGGCGGCCGGGGTGAGCCTGCCGGAGCTGTTCGCGGCGCGGGTGGCGGCGACGCCGGATGCGGTCGCGCTGGTCTGCGGCGGCACCGAGCTGACGTACCGGGAGCTGGACGTCCGGGCGAACCGGTTCGCGCATGCGCTGATCGCCCGGGGTGTGGGGCCGGAGCAGGTGGTGGCGGTGGCGTTGCCGCGCTCGGTGGAAGCCGTGGTGGCCGTTCTGGGTGTGTCGAAGGCCGGGGCGGCGTATCTGCCGGTGGATCCGGCGTACCCGCAGGCGCGGATCGACTTCATGCTGGCGGACGCCCGGCCGGCTCTGGTGGTCGACGACCCGGCGATGGTGACCGGCGGAGACCGGCCGGACACTGATCCACTGGTTGCGCCCGACGTCCGGCACCCGGCCTACGTGATCTACACCTCGGGCTCGACCGGCCGCCCCAAGGGCGTCGTGGTCAGCCACTCCGGCGTGTCGGGCCTGGTGGCCGCGCAGGTCGAGCGGCTCGGCGTGGTGCCCGGCAGCCGGGTGCTCCAGTTCGCCTCGCCGAGCTTCGACGCGTCGTTCTGGGACCTGTGCAGTGCCCTGCTCAGCGGTGCCGCCCTCGTCCTGGCCCCGGCGGACGCCCCGCTGGAGGCGCTGACGGACCACCGGCTCGGCGTCACCCATGTGACCTTGCCGCCCTCGGCCCTGGCGGTGGTGGACAGTGCCGACGTCACCGCCACCACCCTGGTGGTGGCGGGGGAGGCGTGCCCGCCGGAGCTGGTGGCACGCTGGGCGCCCGGCCGGCGGATGGTCAACGCGTACGGCCCGACCGAGACCACGGTGTGCGCGACCATGAGCGACCCGCTGTCCCCGGGAGCGGGCGGTGTGCCGCCGATCGGCCGTGCGGTCGCCGGCTTCCGGGTCTACGTGCTGGACGAGCGGCTGCGCATCGTGCCGCCGGGGGTGGCGGGAGAGCTCTACGTCACCGGCCCCGGCCTGGCCCGCGGGTACCTCGACCGGCCGGGACTCACCGCCGAGCGCTTCCTCGCCTGCCCGTTCGGCCCGGTCGGTGCGCGGATGTACCGCACCGGAGACCTGGTGCGCCGGCGCGCCGACGGGGAGCTGGAGTACGTCGGCCGCGCCGACGACCAGGTGAAGGTCCGTGGCTTCCGGATCGAACTCGGCGAGATCGAGGCGGCCCTGGCGGGGCACTCCGCCGTCGCGCAGTCCGCGGTCCTGGCCCAGGACGACCGGCTCGTCGGCTACGTCACGGCTCGTCCGGACACGACCGTCCGTCCGGCGGAGTTGGCGGCGTACCTGCGCGAGCGCCTGCCGGACTACCTGGTGCCGTCGGCGTTCGTGCTGCTGGAGGCGCTGCCGCTGACGCCGAACGGGAAGCTGGACCGGGCCGCGCTGCCCGCGCCCGAGGCCGTGACCACGGCTGTGGGACGGGCACCGCGCACCCCGCAGGAGCAGATCCTGTGCGAGCTGTTCGCCGAGGCGCTGGGTCGCCCGCAGGTCGGGATCGACGACGACTTCTTCGACCTCGGCGGGCACTCGCTGCTCGCCACCCGGCTGGCCGCCAGGGTGCGCTCGGTGCTCGGCGTGGAGCTGGGGCTGCGCGCGCTGTTCCAGGCGCCCACGGTGGCGGGTCTGGCCGTGTCGTTGACGGAGGCCGGCAACGCCCGCCCGGCGCTGACCGCGCGGGAGCGGCCGGAGGCCGTACCGCTGTCCTTCGCCCAGCGCCGGCTCTGGTTCCTGCACCGCATGGACGGTGCGGCCGCGACCTACCACATCCCGCTGGCGCTCCAGCTGACCGGGACGCTCGACCGGGCGGCGCTGGACGAGGCGCTGGCTGACGTGGTGGCCCGGCACGAGAGCCTGCGGACGGTGTTCCCGGAGGTGGGCGGCGTCCCGTGCCAGCGGGTCCTGGACCCGGCCGAGGCCCGGCCCCGGGCCGGGTCGACCGAGGTATCGCAGGCCGAACTGCACCACCGGCTCGCCGAGTTCGCCCGGCGGCCCTTCGACCTGGCGGCGGAGCCGCCGCTGCGGGCGGAGCTGTTCGCGGTGGCGCCGGACGAGCACGTGCTGCTGCTGGTGATGCACCACATCGCCGGTGACGGCTGGTCGACCGGCCCGCTGGCCCGCGACCTGGCCGAGGCGTACGCCGCCCGGAGCGAGGGCCGTGCGCCGAGTCGGTCGAACCTGCCGGTGCAGTACGCCGACTACACGCTCTGGCAGCGCGACCTGCTCGGCGACGCCGCCGACCCGCAGAGCCGGTTCGCCGAGCAGCTCGACTACTGGAAGCGCCAGCTGTCCGACCTGCCGGAGCTGCTCCGGCTGCCCGCCGACCGGCCGCGGCCGGCCGTCGCGGGCCGGCACGGGGACCACGTCGGCCTGGAGCTGAGCCCCGAACTGCACGCCGCTCTGACCGAGCTGGCGCGGAACACCGGCACCAGTCTGTTCATGGTGCTGCAGGCGGCGCTGGCGGCGCTGTACACGCGGCTGGGCGCGGGCACGGACATCCCGATCGGGAGTCCGATCGCGGGGCGCACGGACGAGGCGCTGGACGACCTGGTCGGGTTCTTCGTGAACACACTGGTGCTGCGCACCGACACCAGCGGTGATCCGAGCTTCGCCGAACTGCTCGGGCGGGTGCGGGAGACGGCGCTGTCGGCGTACGCCCACCAGGACGTGCCCTTCGAGCACCTGGTGGAGGCGCTCAACCCGTCCCGCTCGCTGTCCCACCACCCCCTGTTCCAGACCATCCTGGCCGTGCAGAACGCCCCGATGGGCCGGTTCTCGCTGCCGGGACTGGAGGTGGCCACCTACGCGGTGGCCACCGGAACCGCCAAGTTCGATCTCGGGGTGAGCCTCGTCGAGCGGTTCGGCCCGGACGGGAGCCCGGCCGGGATCGTCGGCGCGGCGGAGTACGCCACCGACCTGTTCGACCGCTCGACGATCGAAGCCCTCGTGCGGCGCTGGACGCTCCTGCTGGAGGCGGTCACCGCCGATCCGGACCGGTCGATCGGCCGGATCGACCTCCTCGACGGCGACGAGCGGCACCGGCTGCTGGAGCGGGGCAACGAGACCGCCCGCGAGGTGGGCGCCGTCCCGGTGCCGCAGGCCTTCGCGGCGCAGGTGGCGGCGACGCCGGACGCGGTCGCCCTCGTCCGCGGCGACGTCGAGTTGACGTACCGGGAGGTGAACGCGCGGGCGAACCGGTTCGCTCACGCGCTGATCGCCCGGGGGGTGGGCCCGGAGCAGCTGGTGGCGGTGGCCCTGCCGCGCTCGGTGGAGGCGGTGGTCGCGGTCCTGGGCGTCCTGAAGGCCGGGGCGGCGTACCTGCCGGTGGATCCGGTGTACCCGCAGGCGCGGATCGACTTCATGCTGGCGGACGCCCGTCCGGCGCTGATGGTCGACGACGCCGCCATGGTGGCCGAGGGCGACTGGCCGGACACCGACCCGGACGTCGCACTCGACGTCCGGCACCCGGCCTACGTGATCTACACCTCGGGCTCGACCGGCCGCCCCAAGGGTGTCGTGGTCCCCCACGGCGGTGTCGCGAGCCTGGTCGCCGCCCAGATCGAGCGGTTCGCGATCGAACCCGGCAGCCGGGTGCTCCAGTTCGCCTCGCCCAGCTTCGACGCCTCGGTGTCGGAGATCTTCACCGCCCTGCTGCGCGGCGCGGCCCTGGTGCTGCCCCCGGCGGCGGACCCGGTGGCCGCGCTGACCGACCCGGGCCTGGCGGCCACCCACGCGACCGTGCCGCCGTCCGTCCTGGCCGCCGTGCCGGAAGGCTCGGTGGCGGTGTCGACCCTGGTCGTGGCGGGGGAGGCCTGCCCGCCGGAGCTGGTGGCCCGGTGGGCGCCGGGCCGGCGGATGATCAACGCGTACGGTCCGACCGAGACGACGGTGTGCGCGACCATGAGCGACCCGCTGTCCCCGGGGGCGGGCGTACCGCCGATCGGCCGGCCGATCGCCAACGCCCGGGTGTACGTGCTGGACGACCGGCTGCGGCCGGTGCCGCCCGGCGTTCCCGGCGAGCTCTACGTCGCGGGCGCGGGTCTGGCCCGCGGTTACCTGAACCGGCCGCGCCTGACGGCCGGACGGTTCGTCGCCTGCCCGTTCGGCCCAGCCGGGGATGGGCCCCTCTCCCCCAGCCTGGCGGCCGGGAGGTGCCCCCAGCCCGATGGCGGGCAAGGAGGGAGGATGTACCGCACCGGCGACCTGGTCCGCTGGCTCGGCGACGGGCAGCTGGAGTACGTCGGCCGCGCGGACGACCAGGTGAAGGTGCGCGGCTTCCGGGTCGAGCCCGGCGAGGTCGAGACGGCGTTGGCCGAGCACCCGGCCGTCGCCCGGGCCGCGGTCCTCGCCCAGGACGACCGGCTCGTCGGCTACGTCGTCCCTCGCCAGGAGGAGGCCCGCGACAGCGCCCTGGAAGCGGACCACGTGGGCGAGTGGCAGGACATCTACGACGCCCTGCCCATCGCTCCCGAGGACGCCGGCTTCGGCCAGAACTTCGTCGGCTGGAACAGCAGTTACGACGCGAGCCCGATCCCCGTCGAGCAGATGCGGGAGTGGCGGGACGCGACCGTCTCCCGCATCCTGGCCCTGCGCCCCCGCCGGGTGCTGGAGGTCGGCGTCGGTACCGGTCTGCTGCTCTCACAGATCGCACCGCACTGCGAGACGTACTGGGCGACCGACTTCTCCGCCACCGCGATCGAGGCGCTCACCGCCCAGGTGGCCGGGCAGGAGGACCTGGCCGGGCGCGTGGTGCTGCAGACCCGCCCGGCGCACGACACCGACGGGCTCCCGGCCGGGGAGTTCGACACCATCGTGATCAACTCGGTGGTGCAGTACTTCCCGTCCGCGGAGTACCTCGCCGACGTGATCGGGAAGCTGATGGGGCTGCTGCCCCCCGGCGGCGCGCTCTTCGTCGGCGACGTCCGCAACCTGCGGCTGCTGCGTCCGCTGGCCACCGCCGTCCAGTTCCACCGGGTCGGCGAAGGTGCGGACCTCACGGCGGTGCGCCGCGCGGTGGAGCAGGCCCTGCGGGTGGAGAAGGAGCTCCTGGTCGACCCGGACTTCTTCACCGCCCTGCGGGAGCACGGTACGGACATCGGCACGACGGCCGTCGAGGTCAAGCGCGGCCGCCACCACAACGAGCTGACCCGCTACCGCTACGACGTGACGCTGCACAAGCCGCCGGTCACCCCGACGGCTCCGGAGCGGTCCGTCGAGCTGGCGTGGGGGCGGCAGGTCGCCGGGCAGGCCGAACTGCGCGAGCTGCTCGCCCGGCCGTCCGGCGGAGTGCTGCGGATCACGGGGGTGCCGAACCGCCGCGTGACGCGGGAAGCCGCTCTGGCCCGGGCCGTGCAGAACGGGGACGGCTCGCTCGCCGAGCTGCTGGAACGGATGCACGCCCCGGAGGACGGCGGCCTCCCCGATCCGGAGGACCTCCACGCCCTCGGGTCGGAGTTCGGCCGCCCGACGGCCGTCACCTGGTCGGCCACCGCGGCGGACGCCGTGGACGTCGTCTTCACCGACCCCCGGGCGCTCCACGGCTCCCCGGTCGAGGCGTACCGGCCGGCCCGGGCCACGGGAGCGTCGCTGTCCTCGCTGACCAACCGCCCGACCGGCAACCGGGGCGCCGGCGCCCTCCTGGGCGAACTCCGCGACTGGCTGCGGGACCGGCTGCCCGACCACCTGGTCCCCTCGGCGTTCGTGGCGCTGGAGGCGCTGCCGCTGACGGCCAACGGCAAGCTCGACCGCCGTGCGCTGCCCGCACCGGACCTCGGCCCGGTCGCGGCCGGACGGGCGCCGCGCACCCCGCAGGAGCAGCTCCTCGCCGAGCTGTTCGCCGAGGTGCTCGGCCTGGCCCAGGTCGGCGTCGACGACGGCTTCTTCGACCTCGGGGGGCACTCCCTGCTGGCGACCCGCCTGGCCTCCCGGGTCCGGGCGGTCCTCGGCGCGGAGCTGGAGGTCCGGACGCTGTTCGAGACCCCGACCGTGGCCGGGCTGGCCGCCCGCCTGGACGGCTCCGGAGCTGCGCGGCCCGCACTGACCGCCCGGGCCCGCCCCATGGGGGCACCTCCCGGCCGTCAGGGCCGGGGGAGGGTGCCGCTCTCCTTCGCCCAGCGCCGCCTGTGGTTCCTGCACCGGATGGACGGGCCGAGCGCCACCTACAACATGCCGCTCGCGCTCAGCCTGACCGGCGAACTCGACCGCCCGGCCCTGCACGCCGCGCTCGCGGACGTGGTCGCCCGGCACGAGAGCCTGCGGACGGTCTTCCGCGAGATCGACGGCGTGCCGTACCAGGTCGTGCTGAGCGCCGCTCGGGCGCGCCCCGCACTGCCGGTGATGGAGATCGACGAGAGCGCACTGGCCGAACGGCTGGCGGAGACGGCCCGGCGCGGCTTCGACCTGGCCGCGGAGCCGCCCGTCCGGGCGGAGCTGTACGCGCTCGCCCCCGACCGGCACGCGCTGCTGGTCGTGGTGCACCACATCGCCGCCGACGGCTGGTCGATGGGCCCGCTCTCCGGTGACCTCGCCGCGGCCTACGCGGCCCGCTGCCGGGGCGAGGCCCCGCAGTGGTCCCCGCTGCCGGTGCAGTACGCGGACTACAGCGCCTGGCAGCGCGACCTGCTCGGGGACGCCGCCGACCCGGACAGCCTGTTCGCCCGGCAACTGGCCTACTGGAAGCACGAGCTGGCCGGCGTCCCGCAGCAGCTGCAGCTGCCCGCCGACCGGCCGCGGCCGCCGGTGGCCTCCCAGCGGGGCGACCGGGTCGCGGTCCGACTGGACGCGGAACTGCACCAGGCCCTGCGGGACCTGGCCGCCGCGCGCGGCGCCAGCATGTTCATGGTGCTCCAGGCCGGACTCGCGGCCCTGCTCACCCGGCTCGGCGCCGGCACGGACATCCCGGTCGGCAGTCCGATCGCCGGCCGTACCGACGAGGCGCTGGACGAGCTCGTCGGCTTCTTCGTCAACACCCTGGTGCTGCGCACCGACACCGGCGGGGACCCCGGCTTCGCCGAACTGCTCGGCCGGGTCCGGCAGAAGGCGCTCAGCGCGTACGACCACCAGGACGTGCCGTTCGAGTACCTGGTCGAGGTGGTCAACCCCGCGCGGTCGCTGGCCCACCACCCGCTGTTCCAGATCATGCTGGCCCTGCAGAACGCGCCGCTCGGCGAGTTCGCGCTGTCGGGGCTGGAGACCGGCCACCTGGAGGCGCCGACCGGGACCGCGCGGGTCGACCTGACCTTCAGCCTGGCGGAGCAGTTCCGCCCGGACGGGGCCCCCGACGGCCTGGTCGGCGCCGTGGAGTACGCCACCGACCTGTTCGACGCGCCCACCGTGGAGCTGCTGTTCGAGCGCCTGGCCCGTCTGCTGCGCGCGGCCGTCGCCGACCCCGACCGGCCGATCAGCCGGATCGACATCATGCCCGTCGAGGAACGCCGCCGACTGCTCGCCGGCTCCAACGGTGCCGCGGCCGAGCTGCCCCGGGCCGCGGTGCCGGAGCTGTTCGCCCGCCAGGTGCGGGCCACCCCGGAGGCGGTCGCGGTCGTGGCCGGCGGCACCGAGCTGACCTACGCGGAGCTCGACCAGCGGGCCGGCCGCCTGGCGCGGGCGCTGATCCGCCAGGGCGTACGGCCGGAGACGCCGGTCGCGGTCATGCTGGACCGCTCGGCGGAGCTGGTCGTGGCGATCCTGGCGATCATCAAGGCCGGCGGCGCCTACGTGCCGCTGGACTCGCGCTTCCCCTCCTCCCGGATCGACCTGATCCTGCGGGAGAGCGGGGCCGCCCTGGTGCTCACCCGGGAGGTGCTCACCGCACTGGTGCGGTCCGAGGCCGCCGATCCGTCCGACGTCGAAGTCCCCTGTGAACCCGGGCAGTTGGCGTACATCATGTACACCTCCGGCTCGACCGGCCGGCCGAAGGGCGTGGCCGTCACCCACCGTGACGTGGCGGGCCTCGCGCTCACCCCCGAATGGCGGGGCGGCGGACACGAGCGGGTGCTGATGCACTCCCCGACGGCCTTCGACCTCTCCACCTACGAGCTGTGGGTCCCGCTGCTCAACGGCGGCCGGGTCGTGGTGGCGCCGCCGGAGCAGCTCGACCTCGACCTGCTCCAGCACACGATCACCTCGCACGGGGTGACCGGACTGTGGCTCACGGCCGGACTGTTCCGCCTGGTCGCCGAGGAGCGCCCGGGCCTGCTCGCCGGGGTGCGCGAGGTGTGGACCGGCGGCGACGTGGTCTCCCCGGCCGCTGTCGCCCGGGTGCGGGAGGCCTGCCCCGGCATCGAGGTGGTCAACGGCTACGGGCCCACCGAGGCCACCACCCTGGCCACCTGGCACCCGGTGGTCGACCTCCCCGAACACGCCGCGACCGTGCCGATCGGCCGACCGATGGCGAACATGCGCGCCTACGTGCTCGACGACCGGCTGCGCCCGATGCCGACCGGCATGGTCGGCGAGCTGTACCTCGCGGGGACGGGCGTGGCCCGCGGCTACCTCGGGCGGGCCGGCCTGACGGCGGAGCGCTTCACCGCCGACCCGTACGGGCCGTCCGGCAGCCGGATGTACCGCACCGGCGACCTCGCGTCGTGGCGGACCGACGGCACGCTGGACTTCGCCGGACGCGCCGACCACCAGGTCAAGCTGCGCGGCCTGCGGATCGAGCCCGGCGAGATCGAGGCCGTTCTGGCGGGCTGCCCGGGCGTCGCCCAGGCGGCCGTGGTCGCCCGCGAGGACCGGCCGGGCGACAAGCGCCTGGTCGCCTACCTGGTGCCCGCCCCCGAGGGCGCGCCCGAGGCGGCCGAGCTGTCCGGCCGGCTGCGCCGCGACCTGCCCGACTACATGGTGCCGGCGGCGTTCGTCACCCTGGACGCGCTGCCGCTGACCGCCAACGGCAAGCTCGACCGGGCCGCCCTGCCCGCCCCCGAGTACGGGGCCTCGGACGCCGGACGCGGACCCCGGACGCCGCAGGAGCAGCTGCTGTGCGGTCTCGTCGCCGAGGTCCTCGGCCGGGAGCAGGTGAGCATCGACGACAACTTCTTCGACCTGGGCGGGCACTCGCTGCTGGCCGCCCGCCTGGCCTCCCGCGTCCGCGAGACGCTCGGCCTGGAGTTGGGCCTGCGCATGCTGTTCGAGGCGCCGACCGTGGCCGGTCTCACCGAGCGCCTGGTCATGGACAATCCCGACGACGCGTTGGACGTGGTGCTGCCGCTGCGTTCGACCGGGACCGGCACACCGCTGTTCTGCGTCCACCCCGGCGGCGGCATCAGCTGGTCGTACAGCGGACTGCTGAACCACCTCGGCCCGCAGCACCCGGTCTACGCCATCCAGGCGCGCGGCCTCGGCCGGCCCGAACCCCTGCCGACGTCCTACGAGGAGATGGCGGCCGACTACGCCGACCAGATCCAGAAGATCCAGCCGGAGGGCCCGTACCTGCTCCTCGGCTGGTCCGCCGGCGGGCTGATCGCCCACGCGCTCGCCTGCGAGCTGCAGTCGCGCGGCGAACGGACCGCACTGCTGGCGATCCTCGACGCCTACCCGGTGAAGGACGTGCAGTTCGCGGAGGTGCCGGTGCCCACCGTGCGCGACGTGCTCGTCGGGGTGCTCGACGTCGACCCGGACGAGCTGGGCGACCAGGAGATCACCTACGCCGAGGTTGCCGAGGTCCTGAACCGGCGGGGCAGCGCACTGGCCGGCCTGAACGAGCGACAGATCGAGGTGATCGTCGAGATCATGATCAACAACGCCAAGCTGGCGGTCGACTTCGTCCCCGGCAGGTTCGGCGGAGACCTGTTGCTGTTCAACTCCACGATCGACCGGGTCGAGGACAACGCGGGGCCCGCAATCTGGCGCCCGTACGTCGCCGGCCGGATCGAATCCCACGAGGTCACCACCCGGCACGACCGGATGACCCAAGCCGGCTCGCTCGCCCAGATCGGGCCGATCCTGGCCGCCAGGATCACCGAGGCGACCGGCGACACCGACGGCACCACCACCCTTTCCCACCAGGAGGACTGACCCATGACCAACCCCTTCGACGACCAGGACGGCACCTTCCTCGTGCTCGTCAACGACGAGAACCAGCACTCGCTCTGGCCCCGGTTCGCGGACGTCCCCGACGGCTGGACCGTCGCCCACGGCCCCGACACCAACGCCGCCTGCCTGGAGTACGTCGAGAAGTCCTGGACCGACATGCGGCCCAGGAGCCTCGCCGACGCCATGGACGCCCAGCGGTAACGCGGCCCGTAGTGAATCCGACCGACACCACGGACGAGGCCCGCCCCGCGGCGGGCCTCGCCCCGCCCCACGACTACGCCGCGGACCTGCTCACCCCCGAGGCCCGGCGGGACCCGTACCCGTTCTACGCCCGCATGCGGCGCGAGAGCCCCGTCCACCGCAGCGCCCAGGGCATCTGGTACCTCACCCGGTACGCCGACGTCGAGGCGGCCCTGAGCGACCTGCGGCTGTCCAACGACCGGGACCGGATGACCCGCGCCTACGGAGCGCTCGGCGGCGACCTCAAGGCCTTCAGCCGGCTCACCGACCGGCTCGGCCGGGTGATGACCAACACCGACCCGCCGGACCACGCCCGGCTGCGCAAGCTCGCCAACCGCGCGTTCACCGCCCGGCGCGTCGAAGCCCTGCGCGACGGCATCCAGCGCATCGTCGACCGGCTCATCGACGAGTCGATCGCGGCGGGGCCGGCCATGGACCTGATCGAGGCGGTCGCCGCCCCGCTGCCGATGTCCGTCGTCTGTGAGCTCTTCGGCATTCCGGACGAGGACCGCCCGCAGGTCAAGACCTGGTTCCGCCGCTTCGGCCGGCTGGGCGAGGACATCGACAAGTCCGAGGAGGCGATCGGGCAGTACGAGGAGTACCTGTCCGGGCTCATCCGGCAGCGCCGGCGCGAACCGGGCGACGACCTCATCAGCGCCCTGGTCGCCACCCAGGCGCAGGACGACCGGCTCACCGACTCCGAACTGCTGTCCACCTGCTTCGTCCTGATCACCGCCGGCGACGAGACCACCACCCACCTGCTCGGCAACGGCGTCCTCGCCCTGCTGCGCCACCCGGACCAACTGGCCCGGCTGCGCGCGGACCCGGGGCTGATCCGCGGCGCCGTCGAGGAACTGGCCCGCTACGACACGGTGACCCAGGCGATCGTCCGGGTCGTCGCGGAGGACCTGGAGATCGGCGGACGGACGCTGCGGGAGGGCGAGTTGGCGTACCTGTTCCTCGGTGCGACCAACCGCGATCCCGAGCGCTTCGAGGACCCCGACCGGCTCGACCTGACCCGCCCCGGCAACCGGCACCTGAGCTTCGGCCACGGACCGCACTTCTGCCTCGGCGGCCCACTGGCCAAGCTCCAGGCCGAGGTGGCGATCGGCACGCTGGTGCGCCGGCTGCCCGAGCTGCGGCTGGCCGACGAAGCGGCGCTGGACTGGCGGCCCAACCCGCTGCAACGGCGGCTGAGCACCCTCCCGCTCACCTACTGACCATGAACGACGGCTACTGATCATGAACGACGGCTACTGACCATGAACGACGACGAAGGAGAACCGACCATGGCCCGAGAGTTCGAGGTCCGCCGGGAACAGGACCTGCCCGCCACGCCCGAACAGGTCTGGGACGCGGTCGCCACCGGCGCCGGCAACCTCGGCTGGCTGTACCCGATGGAGGTCGAGCCGCGCGTGGGCGGAAAGGCCACCCGGGGCGACGCCACTGTCGTGGCCTGGGAGCCGCCGCGGCGCTTCGCCGTCCGCGCGACCCAGGACGGCGGGTTCTCCAACACGCTCAGCTACCACATCGAGCCGGCCGACGGCGGAACGAGCCACCTGCGGATGGGAATCCACTGGGTGCACACGGGCGTCGTCGACGAGGCCTGGAGGTGGGACGCCAAGTCGGACGCGGCCGAGAAGCACGTCGACTTCTACCAGCACGGCCTCGCCGAGTACCTGCGGCACTTCGCCGGCCGCCCCGCCGTCTACGTCAAGGCCCAGCGCCCCGAACCCACCTCCGACCCGGCCGACTTCGCCGCCCTGCGCCGACGCCTCGGCCTCGCCGAGGACGCGGCCGTCGGCGACCGGCTCACACTCCACGTCCCCGGCCCGGACGGCGGCCCGGAAGAGGTGGTCGTGGACTGGCTCAGCCCCGACTTCGTCGGCCTGCGCGGCCCGGACACGCTCTACCGCTTCTTCAACGGCAGCACCTGGGGCACGCCGATCTGGCTGGCTCACCACCTGTTCGCCGAGGACGCCGACGAGCAGCGGGCCACCGGGGCGTGGACCGCCTGGCTCAACGACACCCACGCCTAGGACCCCCGATGGAAACCTCCACAGAAACCCTGCTCTACGCCGCCGAACTCGTCGAGGAGAACGGCACCTACAGGCTCGTCGTCCAGGACGTGCGGCGGGACACCGTCCAGACCACCCCGGTCCCCAGATCCATGGTGGACAAGCTCCCGACCTTCCTCGCGGCGCTCACCTCCAGACTCAACTCCGCACCCTCGCGCAGCCGTTGGTAGTCGTTGGTAGCCGTAGGGCAGCCGGCCACCGAGCTCTCACCCGGGAGGAGGGGCCCCCGCGCCTGCCCCTGGCCCTGTCCGGCCGCAGGGGCGCGCTCGGCGGTGGCCCCCGCGGTCGCCCTGCGGCTCGACGGCCGAGGCCTCACGTCCGGCAAACCAGTCGGCCTCGGGACAGAGGCCTACGACGACCCGGAGCTGCGCTCGCTCACCCTCCCTGAGCCGAGCGTCGACCACCGGCTCATCGAGGCGTACCTCCCCGGCAGGCGAATCCCCGACGCGGTGCGCGTTCTCCAGCACCGGGCTGTACTCGACGATCACCGAGCCGCCCTGGGGAAGGTTCGGCGTGGTCACGGCTGCGGCGACCCCGGCGAACGCCTTGCGTTCCTCTTCCCGACGCCAGCCCTCGCTGTTCACCTCCAATGAGTCGGCGGCGCCGGCCGGGTGGGTGTAGGTGCGCCAGGCCGCCGCCGACAGTTGGGTAAGGGCCGCAGTCAGGCGGGAGAGCGCGGCGAGGTCCGTGCCGGCCGGGACGGCGGCGATCCGTGAGGCAAGGTCGCCTTGGCCGGTTCCCCAGGTGGCGATGAGTTCGTGTCGAGCGGGGTCGACGCAGTAGCGGGTCATGACGGACCACCTCCAGCTCGACTACGTCATATCACCTGTCACGGAGGTGCTATGACGTATCGTCAGTCTTTGGCTCGATCGAGGTCGACTGGAAATCATCGAGGTGTGGCCCGCTGCTTCTCGCCGGGAGCCTGCTCTGCGTCGCGTTCGGGTCGGCCTTCGCCGACTTCCGGAGTGAGTGGCTGCCGATTCCGGCCGCACGGATGGCGAAATATCGCTTTGAGGTGACGGATGATCACGATGTGTGATGTGATCGGTTCTTGCCAGGCGGGCGGGCCCATGACGATGGTCGATGCCCGCTGCTCGGTTCCTGGTGCGATGAGTCCGGCCTGGCCTGTTTTGTCGAGGGTCGGGCGCTACCAGCAGCGTCACTCGTGTCGGTAACGAGGGGATTTTTCATGTCGGTGTCCGTCGTGGACCTGCTCGCCAGCTTCCCGGCCCCGGGGAGGACATCGTTGTCCGAGTGAACCGGCTGACGGGAGCGCGTTGGCGTCCATAGTCTGATGCGACGAACCCGTCAGCGATCAGGCGGTAGCGCGGACGGGTGCGACTTCAGGAAGCGACCGAGTTCGTCGTTGCCCGACTGGTGAACCGCGCCCATGCGCAACGGGGACCTCCTCCTTGGTCAGGCCGGCCGTCCGCCCTGCTTGGCATCCCTTGGTGCTCTCCGAGCTTTTCCGCCTGCGTACACCCTCACAATCCCATGGGGAACTTCGTGGACCAGATGAACGTCGTCGCTGGAATCTCAGGACCTGTTGACGGCCTGCGCGCCATCCTCGAAGCAAAGTATCGCGTTTCAAATCTGCAGTCTTTCTGGTTGCAGGGGCCCGGAGAAGCAAGCATGCCGGTCCCCGATCGGGATTTCACCGTTCACGATCTGGCGCCGCAGCCCATCACCGCCACGTGGGTGTCGGTGCCGCCTTCGGGGCAGCCGTTGTTCTGCCTGTACCTGGAGATGCCCGAGTTCGCCGGCCCG
>NZ_JBSHBN010000013.1:33594-48242 GCF_053612025.1 Kitasatospora sp. NPDC054768 | reverse complement strand
TACGAACTCAGCCCCGACCACGAGTCCTTCTGGTTGCAGGGGCCCGGAGGGGCGAACATGCCGGTCCCTGATCGGGATTTCACCGTTCACGATCTCGCGCCGCAGCCCATCACCGCCACGTGGGCAGCGGAAGGGCGGAACGTGGCAGGCAAAGCTCTCTTCAGCCTGTTCTTCACCAGCCCCGGGTTCCCGGGCACCGGGAAATGGGCGCAGATCTTCTACGATCCCACGGGTCCAGCCTTGACGGCACTGGCTGCGGACGCGCCGGCCGAGAAGGCTCCCGCATTCGCTCTGAAGCCGGGCAGGCAGAGCGCGATTGCCGCGCCGCCACCGGCTGGCTCCTGAGCATGTCCGCGGATTTCACTCGAGTTTCCCGGAGGGCGCTGTGGCGATTTCTGTGTCCGAGCTGCTGGCTTTGTTCGACAGCTCGAGCGGGTCTGGGGTTTTCGAGCTGCCGGGTTCGGCGCTCGGAATCCCGGAGGTGTCCGACCTGTTCGATGTGTACCTGGGGGGTGGGCTGAGCCTGTCCGTGCCGGTCTTCGACCGTGAGGCCCTGGAGGCGGCGGGAGTCTGTGACATCCCGGAGTTGGGTGTGAAGCTGGCGACGCGTGTGCACTTCGCCGCCGACGCGGGCCGGATGTCCGTGGTGGGCTGCCGGGTGGCGGTGGAGGCTCCGTCCTGGGTGATCGAGACGCAGTATCTGCAGACCGACCTGACCAGGCTTCGCCCTCTGGGGTTCGACCCGTTGTCGGTCGTCTTCGCTGCGCTGCCGGACGCCCTGGGCGGTGCCCGCCCAGAGGTGTACCTGACGGTGGCGTTTCCTGCTGGCAGCCCCGCCAGGCGCGAGACCGTGCGGGTGCTGGGCGCGCAGTCGGCCGTCGTCGGACTGTCCGGGGATTTCCCGGACGCCCCGGCCTTCGATCAGCTGGCGGATCTGGCGGCTCTTCCGTTCCTGGACGCGTCGGTGATGGATCTCGTGCGCCTGCCGGAGGAGATCAGCGGCCGGCTGGGCAGCTTGTCGCTGACGTCGGTGAGCGCGGCGTTCGACCGGTACCTGGGACGCCTGGAGGAGGTGAGCGTCGCCCTACGGCTGCAGGGGGACGCCAGCTGGCCACTCATCCCGGGTCTGGTGGAGCTGGACCGGGTCGATCCGTTGCGGTTGGACGCGGTGCGGGAGCGTGCCGGGGCGTGGCAGGTGGACGTCACGCTGGGGGTGCGATGCACGGTGCGCGGGTCCTATGTTCTGGACGGTGAGTTGGCGCTGCCGGCGGGTCGGCTGTCGGCGGTGTTGTGGAACCCTGCGGGCGGCAGTGACCTGATCGGGGACGGGGCCCTGACAGGTACCGGTATCGACCCCGCCGGCGTCCAGTTGAGGTTCATCCACGTCTCGGCCGATGTGGCGTCCAGGTCCTACACCCTGGCGCTGGCCCTGGATGCGCGCTGGCACCTGGCTGCGGATGTCGTCTTGACCGGACTGGAGCTGCGTTCGGCCGGCACCGGCACATCGGTTCCCGGTGTGACATTGGCGGGCACGCTCGACGTGGGCGGGACTCCTGCTGTGCTGGAGGGGCGGCGCAGGCCCGATGGGGTGTGGGAGGTGGAAGGCTCCGCGTTCCAGGTGGACTTCGCCGGGTTTGCAGGCTGGTTCGAGCAGACGTTCGGCGTGCCTGTGCCACAAGCCGTGGCTGGTCTGGCAGTGGACCGCGTGACGCTGTCGCTGGCCTCGGACCTGTCAGGGCGTGTCTGGTGTGCTGGTTCGCTCCCACTGGGCGACGGGCTGGAAGGCGCGGCCTTCGCGTTGGACGCGCGGGTCGGCGTCAAGCCGCCTTCGGGGAAACGGCCGGTGGATTTCTCGGCCTCTTTGACGGTCGGGGTGGAGGTCGACGGTGAGCCCCGGGTCATGGACTTCACGGGGGATTTCGGCGCCGACGCCGCGGGCTCGCGGCTCACCCTCGAGTGGGCGAGTGAGCAGGGGATCCCCGTTCAGGACCTGATGGCCGCCCTCGGCGTTGATCTGCCCGATCTGCCCGAGGCGTTGCGACCCGAGCTGCAGGCCCTGTCAGTGCGCTACGACTCCGCTACCGGTGAGGTCCTGCTGACGGCCGCGACCGAACGCACAGGCTGGGTCTATGCCAGCCGTCCTGGCACCGGAGCCGGCAGCCCCCGCAGCACCGCCGCCGCGGTGCGGGCCCGGCTCGGCGCGCGTGCCTCGGATCTGCCGCTGGTCGGCGAGGCGATGCCGCCCGGCGCGGACCTGGTGCTGGACGCTATCGCCGTCACCTCGACGCCCACCGGCTGGACCGCCGACCAGGCCGCCTTGCTCAACTCCGCACTGGATCAGGCCGATTCCGCAGCGGAGCGCAGGCTGCCGCGCTTCGCCGCCGATCGGGCGGCCGGGCCCGGTACCGCCGTCCAGATCGAGCTGAGCATCGGTGGAGTGTCGCAGGTCCCGCTGGTCCTGCCGATCACCACAGGTGCGGGCGGCGCGCTCGTGGCTGTTCCCCTCGGCCCGCTCGCCGTGCGCGCGGCGGACGAGGGCTGGTCGCGCGAGCTGGACCTGGTGTTCGGCCCGGTGCGGTTCTCCGGGATCGGGATCGGCTTCGCGGACGGGCAGATCTTCGTCGCCCTCGACGCCGTCCTGTCAGTGGGCCCGGTGCGGCTGATCCTGATGGGCCTCGGACTGGGCATCGACGGGGAGTTGGACGTCGCGCCCCGGCTGCGCGGGGCGGGCGTGCAGCTGGAGAAACCGCCGCTGAGGATCAGCGGCATGGTGGAGCGCCGCACCGGCTCGGAGGTCGCCCCGGGGCTCAAGGAGCAGTTCGTCGGGCTTGCCGCGATCGAGACCGGGTTCTTCGCCCTGAATGCCGCCGGGTCGTATGCCAAGGCCGTGGACGGCTGGTCGTCACTGTTCCTGTTCGGCGAGATCTCCGGCGGTGAGCAGGGACTGTTCGGGCCGCCGCCGTTCCGGGTGATCGCCATCTCGCTGGGCTTCGGCGTCAACAGCACCGTGCGCACCCCGACGATCGACCAGGTCGGCGAGTTCCCGCTGGTGAACCGGCTGGACGGCGTCGGCAGCGGCGACACGCCCGCACAGGTGCTGGAGAAGCTCGCCGGCCCGGGCGGCTGGATCACCCCGCGCGAGGGCCAGTACTGGGGCGCGGGCGGGATCGAGTTCAGCTCGTTCGAGTTCCTGCGCTCGCGCGCGCTGCTGCTGGTGGAGGGCGGCGAGTCCTGGAAGGTGCTGCTGATCGGCCGTACCACCATCGACCTGCCGCGCAGCAAGGCCGCCAAGAAGCCGATCGCGCGGATCGTCATCGACCTGGCCATCGGCTACCACCACGATCAGGGCCTCTTCTCGATGGACGCGGTGATCGCGCCCGGCTCGTACGTCATCGACCCGGCGGCCGAGCTCACCGGTGGCCTGTCGCTCTACATCTGGGGCCAGGACCGCACCGCCCTCGGCGGCGGCAAGGGCTTCGTCTTCACCCTCGGCGGCTACCACAAGAACTTCAAGAAGCCCGACTACTACCCCGACCCGCCCCGCGTGGGCTGGCGGTGGGCGATCGGCCCGGTGGCGATCCGCGGGCAGGTGTACGCGGCGCTGACCGACGGCGCCTTCATGGCCGGCGGCGAGCTGTCCGCGAACTACGACAAGGGCCACGGCATCCAGCTGCAGGCCTGGTTCACCGCCTGGCTGGACGCGCTGGTGCAGTGGAAGCCCTTCTACTTCGACCTGTCGATGGGCCTCAACATCGGGGTCGCGGCCACCGTCAAGGTGCTCTTCATCCGGGTCCGGGTCTCGCTGGAAGTCGGGGTGGAGCTGGACCTGTGGGGGCCGCCGATCGGCGGGCGGGCCAAGATCAAGGTCTGGTTCATCAGCTTCACCGTCGAGTTCGGCACCGGCCGCGACGGCGTACCGGCGATCGACTGGGCGGAGTTCAGCGTCCAGTTGCCCGCCCCGCTCTCCATCGCCCCGCTGCGGGGGCTGCTGGTCGACGTCGACCCCGAGGAGAGCGCGATCCGGTCGGCGGCGGGGGAGCCCCTGCTGGTCTCGATGGACGGGTTCGCCGTCCGCACCGAGGCCGCCGTCCCCGCCAGCCGCATCGTCTTCAACGGCCAGACCTTCGAGGGCACGGCCACGGACACCATCGACATCCGGCCGATGGGGCCCAAGGGTCAGGGCGTGGCCTCCGAACACCACGTCACCCTGCATTGGAACGATTCCCCCGACTACTACACCCCCACCGGATGGGGTGTCGCCGTCTACCGGCAGGACATGCCCAAGGCGATGTGGGGCAAGCCGCTGGGCAAGCCCAGCGATGTGCTGGATGGCAGCGACGGGCTGCTCAGCGGCTGCCTGGCCGGCCTGACCTTCGAGATCCCGAAGCCCGAACTGGCCCCGGCGGTCGGCTGGGTCGACGCCGAGGCCCTGGACGTCGACGGGCTGCCGGACGCGCCGATCCCGCAGCTGGGCTCGACGGCACAAGGCCCGCCGTCCACCCCGGACGACGGCAGCATCGCCACCATCGTCGACCCGGCCACCGGCATCGCCGCGCCGCCCACCGCGGCCCGCCGCGCCTCGGTGCACGCCGCCCTGGCCGGCCTCGGTCTGGCCCCGGGCACCGACGACGCGCTGACCCGCTACGCGGACCTCGCGCAGACCACGTTCACCCACGCGCCCATGACCACCACAGCCGAGAGGTGAACCGACGTTGAGCGGCACCGAAGACCTCCGCGTCGCCTTCCACGACTACCGCCGCCCGCTGGCCACCGCCGGCGTCTACACCCTCACGGCGGATCACCACCTAACCAAGGACGGCGTGCGCGTCGACACGCCCGCCATCCCCACCGCCACGCAGCAGTTCGAGATCCGCGCGGTCCGCTTCGTCCTCGATCCCTCGTCCGTGCACGCCCACTACCCGGCCGACGGAGCCAGCGGCGACTTCAGCCGCACCCTGCCGCACATCACCCTGAACCGCTCGATCCTGCCCTGGGAGCGGCTGCTGCGCGCCCGCGCGGTACCCGAGCAGGCCCCGTGGCTGGCCCTGATGGTCGTCCGCGCGGGCGAACTGCCCGACGACCCGGAGGGTCTGGGGCAGACCACCACCCGCACCGTCGCCGAGCTGCGCCGCCCCGGACCGGGGATCCTCGGGCCGGACCTCAGCGACACCGGCATCACCCCGGACATCGAGGCCGGCCGCTGCCAGAGCATCGACGTCCCGGCCGAGCTGTTCACCACCCTGGTGCCGCGCGAGGAGGAACTGCACTACCTCGCCCACGTCCGCGACGTCTCCACCCGACCGCAACTACTCGATGACGGCGAGATCCTGACCGAGGGCCAGTACGCCGTGCTGGCCGCCAACCGCTTCCCCAGCCAGGCTGGCACCTACACCGCGCACCTTGTCTCCCTGGAGGGCTTCAAAGGCAGGCTCGACCCCGGACAACTCCCCACCGGCACCCAGGCGGTGCGGCTGTGCGTGCTGCACTCGTGGACGTTCACCAGCGACCCGGCCGGCACCCGCGACGCCGCAGCGCTGCTCAGCAACCTCGTGGCACCCGCCCGCGCGGACCGGGAGAACCTGGCGCTGCGCTTGCGCCCCGAGGGGAGCGTGGCGGCCCGCTCCACGGCGGACGCCGAGCAGTACGCGCGCCGCCGCCTGCACCTGGGCTACACCCCGCTGCCCTACCGGCTGCTGTCGGGGGAGACCACCTACGGCTGGTACCGCGGCCCCCTCACCCCCGTGATCGCGCCGGTGACTCGCGACTTCGCCCGCGACGAGCCGAAGACCACCGCCGACCACGCGCTGATCTACGAGCCGGAGCACGGCCTGTTCGACGTCTCCTACGCCGCCGCCTGGACGCTGGGCCGCACCCTGGCACTGAGCGACCCCGACTACAGCGAGGAGATGACCCGGGCGCGGCGCGAACTGGCCAACACCGCCGCGACGGTGATGGCCCTGGCCGCCGATCCGGTGCTCGCCGCCGCCGACCCCGGCGACCTGGACGGGCGCGCCCTGCGGAACCTCGCCGCCCCCACCTTCGCCGCCGGCCTACTGGAGGCGCTCGCCAGCCCGCTCGTCCCGGCCGGCCAGGTCTCGGCCCGCCGGGGCCGCCGTGCCCGGCTCACCCAGGCCGCCGCCCATGCCGCGCTCACCGCCGAGCCCCGGATGGCGGCCCTGCAGGCCACCGCCGCACGGCACGCCCGCACCTTGCCGGCCTGGCTGGACGAACTGGCGCTGCTGCGCCGGGTGCCGTTCAACTACCTGGTGCCGCACCCCGCGATGCTCCCCCCGGAGTCGATCCGGCTGTTCCGCATCGACGAGAACTGGATCGAAGCACTGCTCGCCGGCGCCCGCGACGTCGGCGTCCACACCTCCCTGGACGCAGCTGTCGACCCGGCGCTCACCGCCGCCGTCGACCGCCGCCGCACCCGCTCCGCCGAACCGCGCCGCGCCGGGCTGCTCATCCGCTCCGAACTCGTCGAAGCCTGGCCGGTCTTCGACATCCTCACCACCGCCGCCGGAGCGGACAACACCGAGCTGCGCCGCGACCACCTCGCTCCCGACACCCTGCTGCTACTCCTGGACGCCCTGCCCGAGGAGATCGTCATCCGCGAGCCCGGCCAGGGCATCCACTTCGGCATCGACAGCACCAGCGCCACCGGCGACAACAGCGTCATCAACCTGCGTGACCACCGGCCGGGCACCAACCTCGGCTACCCGCTGCGCCGTGACTACCCCGTCGGCGGCGGCCTGCTCACCCGCCACCTGCGCCCGCGCGCGGGGGACGATGCCCCGGACGTCCTGGCCCTACGCGGCGAACGGGGCCTGGTGCCCGCCCTCGCCCAGGTCCTCGACCCCGCCCTCGGCGACCTCGCACCCGGCGAGTTCGCCCTGCAACTCGTCAACGCCCCCGTCGAGCAACGCCTGATCCTCGACCCGACGCCCGGCCAGGAGAGCGCCCGATGACCGACACCGACCTGATCGTCCCCGTCGAGGTCCACGCGCTACTGGCCACCCGCGACGTGGCCAACTTCGACGACTTCCGGCGCTGGAGTCCGCGCTACCCGTGGACCTTCTCCAAGGACTTCCGCAGCAACGCCGAACCGCCCATCCAGCACTCCGAGGGCAACCCCGAAGAGGGCATCCACGTGCAGTGGCAGCTGCCCGAGGCCCTGGCCACCGGCGTGATCGACCCAGCCACCGGCGTCAGCACCTTCCCGCTGGTGCCAAACAGGTGGCTGGTGGTGCGCTACGCCGAGGTGCGCGGCGTCATGAAGGCCGCCGGTTTCCTCGTCCACAGCGACTACCTGGAGAAGGCCGACGGCGGGCCCGTCGAGTCGGCGTTCACCCCCTTCGTCGACCCGAACCCCGACCGGCCGCCCCGCGCCGACTACATCGGCCGCGTCCACCCGTTGACCGCCGGCCGCTGGAGCGAGCCGGCCGACCGGCCGCTGTTCCTGACCGCCATCGGCAGCGGCCTGCCCGCCTTCGCGGCCTTCGCCCCGTACCACGAGAACGTCTTCCTCTTCCACGACACCCTCGCCGACCTCAAGGCCAGCGAGAGCTACCCGCCGCCCTGCACCGTCAGCTACTGCGTGATCGGCTGGTACAGCAAGGACAGCGCCGACATCCTCAAAACCGCACGCGACATCAAGGGACTGCTGCCCCCCGACGCCGACCCCGACAACGTGGCCGACGTGCTGCGCGCCCTGGGATGGGCCGCCCCCGACGGCATGCCCGCCACGGTCACCCGCACCCGCTACGTCGGCACCGCCCTCGGCATTCCGTGGAACCGCGAGGGCGGACACCCGGACTCGGACCGCCCCAAGACCCGCGACGTCAAGGTCGCGATCGGGCACAGCACGGCCGACGCCGTCGCCGCACTCGTCGACCACCAGGCCTCCGGCACCCAGCTCGCCGACCAGGTCCGCGCCCTGTTCCACGGCAACCCCGACGAGCTCGACGGCCCCGACTGGCAGAACTCCCTGGACGAGCTCACCCGCCGCTCCTGGTTCAGCGGCCACGACGGCGGCGCCACCTGGCACATCGTCAACCGGCCCAGCGACACGGCCGACAGTCAGGCCCCGCCCCCCGGACAGCCGGACTGGATCACCACCCTCAATCGCGATCAGGACGAATACGACCAGGCCCGCCACCAACTCGCCGCCGCGCAATGGCGGCTGTGGTCACTGTGGTGGCTGCGCAACCTGCCCGAGAAGCGCCGCCCCCTCGACTACGCCTTCGACGAGCGGGCCTGGGACCAGAAGATCGACGAGGCCCGCGCGCGCGTGACGGTGCTCGACACCGAGGTCAAGCGGTTGAGCGGCCTGGTCCCGCACGGCCTGACCCCCGAAGAGACGCAGACCGCGATCGACCGCTACGCCGAGACTAAACGGCTGCCCGACGAGTTGGAGCTCAAGCGCACGCCGAGGCAGAGCTACCACCGCCCCGCCGACCCCGTCCTCGCCCTGACCGGCACGGGAACCACCCAGCCGCTCGGCCGCGACGAGGACGACCCGCTGCCCTGCCGCCTGCCGTCGCGCCTCCTCACCAAGGTGAAGATCAACGGCACCCTGGTGCCCGTCCCCGCCAACCCGCTGCTGCCCGCCAACACGCCCGAAGTACCGGGCATCATCAAGGCGGTGGTCGCCGAGTTCGCCCTGCTCGACCAGGCCGTGCGCACCCCGGCCACCGGCGGCACCGACACCGCGCTGCACGCCGTCGTCGCCGACCCGGCCGCCCATACCGAAGGCCCCTGGCCCGAATACACCCACGTCTGGCGCCAGCCCTGGCTCCCCCTCTACCTCCAGTGGCAGATCAAGCACTGCGCCACCCCCTACCAGAGCCAGAACGCCACCCCCAACTGGGAGTTCGGCCTCGGACAGGACGGCGACCCCGAGCCGGACCGCTACCGCTACCGCTGGAAGGGCACCGGCGCCGCGCCCGGCGACGGGGACGGCGGACGGCGCTGGAACGCCTTCGGCGCGCGCGCCTTCGTCACCCCCGCCACCCGGTACGTGCTGCGCGAGCAGACCCGCCGGCTCGCCGAACACGCCCCGCCGCAGCTGGCCGGCCAACTGCACGCCATGCGGGCCGAACTGGACGGCATCGACGTACTCTCCCAGGCCCTCGACGGCTTCCACGACTGGCTCATCCAGCTGGACGGGGCCGCCCAGGCCGCCACCGACCAGGCCGTCCTGTCCCAGGCCGGGGAGAGCAACCACGTCCCCGACGGCGCCGAGGGCCACGGCGATCAACGTTTCCAACCCGTGCGAGCGGGCCAGTTCCACTTCATCGAGCTGGTCGTCATCGACCGCTTCGGCCGGGTGTGCTCCCTGGTGCAGCCGACCCAGAGCCAGCCCATCCAGTTCCAACCGGTCCGCGCGGACAGCGTCCTGCCGGACAAGGACCTGTTCCCGAACCCGCCCGGCCCGCAGCGCTTCGTGCAGCTGCCGCCCCGCCTCATCCAACCGGCCCGGGTCCGGCTGGACACCGTGCCGCTGCGCGGCGACCAGCCACCCGCCGAGGTCGCCGAGGCCGGTGACGCCGCACAACTCCCCGGCGCCGAGGCACCGGTGGCCGGCTGGCTGCTGGTCAACCACCTCGACCGGACCCTGCTGGCCTACGGCCCCGACGGAGAGCCGCTGGGCGAACTGCGTGTCGTGCGCGACGTCCACAACACCCGCACCACGGCCTGGAACGCGCTCCCGCACGCCCCCTACCGCCACCCGCGCGACGCCGACTTCGCCGCCGCCTACCCGCACCTCGCCGCCTTCGCCCGCGGCCTGCTCGGCCACGCACCCGAGGCATTCGAGGCCCTGACGAGGACGATCGACACCGCGCTCGACCACATCCTCGAACCCGCGCCCGACGAGGACCGCTCCCCGGCCCGCCTGATCGGCCGCCCCATCGCCCTCATCCGCACCCAGCTCAGCCTGGACCTGATGGGAGAACCGCTGACCGACCCCAGTTGGAAGCAGGCCCTCAACCCGCCGGCGGCGAACTACCCCGACTACCGCTGGACCGTGCGCCTCGGCGACCCAGACCGACTCTCCGACGGCCTCATCGGCTACTTCGCCGCCGACGACCACGACCAGCCGACCCGCTACCACCGCTTCCATGCCGTCGACCCGAACGGCCCGGCCAACCCCTACGTGACGCCAATCGGAGCCGGCGCCCACCTCACCCTGCCCGCCCGTCCCGCCGACCGCCCCGCCACCCACCACCTCACCCTGCTCGCCTGCCCCCACACCGCCGTCCACGCCACCACCGACATCCTCCCCGTGGCCGAAGTCGCCGTGGACGCCGACACCACGCACCGGGCCCTCGCCCGCATCCGCGCCTCCTTCCGCCTCAACCCGCTGCTCGCCCCCGACCGGTTCGGCCCCCCGGCGGCCACGGCCTCCCTCAAGGCCCAACCCGGCCACCCGGCCTCCGCGATGACGGACGGCGACCCGACCACCAGCTACGAGAGCGGCGATGTGCCGGCGGCAGGCGACTGGGTCCGCCTCGACCTGCACACCGAACGCCGGGTGGAAGCCATCGACCTCCTGCTCGGCCGCCCGGACGGCAGCGGCAAGCCCGTGGCCACCGAGCTGGAAGCCTGCGGTGATGACGGCGAGGAGTGGACGGTGCTGCGCGGCTCCGCCCAGGTGGACGAGATCCACTATGAGCCCGAGACGCCGCTCACCGTCCGCTTCCTGCGCCTGCGGCACATCGCTGCCGCCGCCGGGCCCTGCGCCGTCCGCGAGTTCAGCGTGCACGGCGAGCCGCCGGACAAGTCCCTCGTCATGCCCCGCCCCGCGGCCTGGCACGGCGACTGGACCTGGGCCGAACCGCTCCCCGTGGACGGCACCGCCAGCGGCCAGCCGCTGCCGGAGTGGGACGAGCACCTCATCTACAACGCCGACCACTTCTCCCACCCCGACGCGCCGCCGCCCGTCGCCCGCTCGGGCTACCTCCAACTCCAGCCGGCCCCAGCTTCTTCGTCGGCCCCGTCGCCGGCCCAGGAAGGAACCGCGTCGTGACCAGCCCGGACTCAGCCCTGCTGCTGCCCTACCACCTGGAACACACCCCGGCAGCGGCCCAACAGCCGGGCGAGGTGGCCCTCAACCGCGTCCGCCTCACCGTCGGCGACGACCCGGCGGGCCGCACCAGCTGGCCGGTGCAGTGCACCCGGATCGCCGTCAGCCTGCCTCTCGCCGACTCCGCCACCGTGCGGAGCGGGGAGCCCGTCGTCTACCGCACCCGGCTCGACCTCGAACGCGGCCCCGGCCGCGGGCGGCAATGGCTGGTCGAAACCACCACCACCGACCCGGCCACCACCCTGATCACCCTCACCCCCGCCGAGCCAGCCCACTTCGACGGCAGCTGGACCCTCGCGCTCACCCTCGACATCAGCACCCCGCCCGGCACCCAGAGCCGCATCACCGAGGACACCGCCCCCGGCGACAGCAGCCCGCAGCGCCGCACCGGCAACGCCACCACAGCCATCCAGGAGGCCTAGAACCGTGACCACCCCCAAGCCCCCCATGCTGCTCCCGCCCGTCCTGGTGCCCTCGGACCCGATCCACGTCTCCACCTTCGCCAAGCCGGAGTACGCCGACCTGACGTTCACCTACGGCAAGGTGAAGTCCGGCGGTAACTGGCCCGTGCACTGCAAGTCGTTCACGGTCAGCATCCCCACCGGCCGTCAGGCCACCGCCCTGACCAGCGAACCGAGCCTGATCCACTACGAGCTGACCGTTCCCACAGGGAGGCGGGCTTGGACTGTCGAGGCCGACACCCGCGACCCCGACAAGGTCGTCTTCACCTGCTCGCCGCCGCCGGACGAGCCCGCCGCGTTCGACGGAACCTGGAGCGTCGAGCTGAAACTGTGGGGAATCGAGGTCAACGGCGGCGTCGGCAAGGTCGACATCACCTGGGAGGAGTCCACCTCGACCACTGGGGAGGACGGCCCGTACCAGGAACGCGCCGGGACAGGCACGGTCAGCAAGAGCGACGACTCCTTCTACCTACACAGCTTCCGCCCGGCCACCGTGGCCATCAAGCGCGGCACCAAGCCCACCCTCCACTGGAACGGCACTGCGCAGGCGAAATACACCATGTATTACCGGAAGCCGGACGGCACCCAGGGATCAGCCACGGCCAGCGGCGACAGCTGGACCTCCCCGGTGGACCTGGTCGACGACTCAAGCTTCATCCTTCAAGCCGAGATGGGCAACGAAGTCCGTTACCTCACCACCTCTATCAAGGTCAACGACCCCGATATCGCCGTCACCAGCGTGGCGGCCCCGACCGCAACTGGCAGCATCAGTATCAAAAATAATATCGTCACGACCGGCGACCTCACCCTCGGCCCAAATAAGACGCTCGATGTCGATCACATCAACGCCCGCACCGCCAACGGCGCCATCAAGGTCGGCAACGACCTCACCATCGCCACTAGCAAAGCCCTCAAAGTCGACACCGTGCAGGCCACGACCGTAACCGGCACCATCAGCGTCAAGAATGGCCTCACCCTCGCCACGGGCAAGACGCTCACGGCCAATGGCCCCATTCTCGCCCAAAATGATCTGACGGTCTCGGCCAGTCATACATTTCGAGCCAACTACATCAATTCCACAAACGGTGATGCGATCACGGTCCGAGACAACCTCACCCTCGCCACGGGCAAGATGCTCACTGCCAACGGTGGACTCACCAGTATCGGCACAACCACCGCCAAGGGCAACCTCAAGGTCGAGTCGACGGAGCCTGGGAACGGCATCCTGTTCGTGAAGCACATCATTAGCGTCAATGGAAACGAATCCGAGGCCGTCGAGTTCTTCAGCCCAATCAGCGGAAACCCCCGCGACGCGGGTGCCCCGCTCACCGTGGCTCGTACCCTCATCGCAGGCGGACCTGTCAACATCGCTGCAGGTCAGACCCTTACTGCCAACGGGCCCGCCGTGTTCGCTGGCCGGATCGACGGCCTGTTCCCTGCCTCTACGGTCGCCAGGTGGTCAGGTACGTCCTACTCAGTCGCCGTTGATGCCGACATGATCGCCACGGTCAGGAACGAACATGGCAAGAAGCAGTTCATCAACGTCTGGTCCGGCGGAAATATGCTGTTTGAGATCGGCCTTGACGCCTGGGAAGTAGCGACCGTACCGCTCAGGAAAGGATGGACTTTTCAGAAGAGGTCTCCCGACGGAGGGAACTTGGATGTCTGGAGGTTCTATCTGGGAGCCAAGCCGTAGGCGCTCTTGGCGACAGGTGAATCATTGAGCCGCCGCCGACGAAGGCCTCGATGAAGCAGCCGGCATTTTCCGGATCAGGTAGCGGATGCTGGCTGTGCGCGTGTCGTCCAGGGTCATCAGGAGGTTGCGGACCTGCTGGGTGGCCCTCCCCCGGCCTTCGGCCGGGAGGTGCCCCCATGCGGTGACGTTGTAGGTGCCAAGAACCACGTCCGTGCTGGTCACGCTGCATGTTGGTATTCGTGCAGGATGCCGCCGAGGTGGTCGCGTCGGCGGATGTCGAGGTGGGTGAGCCGGTCGGGTTCGGTGATGGGTTCGGGCAGTGGGCGTAGGGGCGCGGCGCTGGCGAGGCTGTGGTGGGGCCCGTGCGTGTTGTAGAACTGCTCGTACTCGCGCAGCGCGTGGAGTGGGTGGGCCTGGTTCCTGATGAGGTTTGGGGCGGGAGGCCTTGGCGTGGCGTCGGCGCAGCAGGTCGCGGTGCCAGCGCAGGGGCGTGTCGGGGGAGACGATCAGCTGGAGTTGCCGAAGGTGTGTCCGGGGGAGGTGGTGCAGGAGTGCGGCGAGCAGCGCGCGGTCGGGCCGGGTGAGCTTCGGTTTGTCGGTCTGTCGCTGTAGCACGGTCAGTTGGTGGCGTAGCGCGAGGATCTTGGCGTCCTTGTCGCGGTCGCTCATCGGCAGGAGCCGTATCAAGGTGAACACACTTGTCAAGGCCAGGTAGGGCAGTCGCAGCAACACCGGACCATCCTGGAGCCGGCCGGAGCCAGCTGGCAATCATCGAGCGAGACCTCCGCTGTCACTCGACCAGCCGGCCTCGCGGAAGCGCCCATACGTCAACTGACCAGCACAGACATGGTTCTTGGCACCTACAGGGCCGATGGGTTCGGTGGTGTCGCGTGCGACGAGGTGGCCGCGGACAGTGAGCCAGTGGCGCATCGCGGCTTGGGTGTGCCTGGACAGAGCGACGGCCTCGCTTGGCCCGGTCGTGCGGCGGGCTTGCGCCGCAGCAGGCCCCGCTCGGCAGCTGTGAGGTAGGCGGAGAGGGTGCCCGGCGCCAAGAGCAGGGCGAGTGAGCCGGCGGCCGTGGGCACGATCGCGCCCCGCTCCAGGGCGGTGCGCAGTTCGCCGGCGACCCAGCGCAGTTGCTTCGCCCGGGAGATGCCGGTGGGCGGTTCGCAGGCACGCTCGACGAGGGCGTCCAGCGCCTCGACCGAGGGTCAGCATTGGTCCTGTCAGGCGCTGTCGCGGATGGTCGAACCGTGTCATGCGTCGAGTGAGGATGTGAGTGCCGGCGGGGGCGCTTCGATGTGAGCGCAGGGGTACTTCGGGGCGGGGGGGCGGGGGGCCCGGGCCCCCCCCCCCCCAATTGCAAAAGAGAAGGTAACCGCACGATACCCCCGGGCGTGAAGGG
>NZ_JBSHBN010000013.1:0-33584 GCF_053612025.1 Kitasatospora sp. NPDC054768 | reverse complement strand
GTTTTTGTTTTTTGTGTTGTGTTGGGGGGGGGGGGGGGTGTTTGTTTGTGGGGGGGGGGTTTTGGGGGGGGGGGGGGGGGGGGCCCGGGCCCCCCGCGCCCCCGATTGCCTAACGTGCAGGTCAGCGCACGTTCCCGCGTGGCTTGAGGGGGTGCCGGGGAGCTCCGGGGCGGGCAGGCGGTCGCCCGGGTAGCCCTGGACTTCGCCGAAGCGGTCGGCGGCGGCCTGCCACTCGTCGCGGGCCTGGACGATGCCCTCGTGGGTGCGGCCGATGAAGTTCCACCACATACCACGTGATCCGCGTTTCTTCCCAGGTCAGGGGCGTGGTGGACCATCCGCGGTCAGCAGAACGTCAGCATCGGACGGGATGGAGCGGCGATGCTCTGATCGGGGTCGCGGGGGATGCCGGTGCGTTCGCCTTCGAGGTAGCGGTGCAGGGCCTTTCTCGCGGCCTTCTTCTTGAGGTAGCCGCCGCGGCGGATGGTGTGGCGCTTGCCGTCGACGGCGGTGTGGCTGTCGACGGCGAAGGTCCAGGTGCCGTGGTGGGGGTCGGCGACGAGGAGGGGGCAGCGGGCGCCGAGCTGTTTGCGGTGCTGGTCGCGGCAGCCGCGGCGGCGGTAGACGCGGCCGCGCTTGGCGGAGGAGCGCATGATGATCACTTCACGCAGAGTCGTGGTCGGGCTGGCCCTTCCAGTCTCGTCCCGTGCGGGCGCACTGCGGCTGCCGACGGGACCACCGTGCGACCACCAGAGGCTTTCAGGGCCTCTGGCCTGGTGTGATCCCTTGACCTGCGCCAGATTGCCTGCGGCTTCCTTGAGCGGCTCGCAGCCTTGTGGATCATGTCCGGAGCCCTGGCGTCCGGACGTGTCGTCGCTGATGGCGACCGGACGGATGCTCTCGGGTGCGGGACGGTCCGGGGCGCGACGCCGACTGCGGTGCGGCCGGAGGTCGGCTGCGAGTGGTTCTGGGATGCTCTGATTCTATCGAATTCCTCCGGATATCGGCAGGGAATGGAGCTCTCATTCCCCGCCCGCGGGGCCGCTCGGGCCGTTTCGGGGGAGGCGGAATTGCGGCCGCTTTTCGGTGATGCGGAATTCCCGGACCTGATTGAACGCCAGACGTGCATGCTGGGGCGGTTACGCTGAGTAGTATCGGCCGGGGTTCGATCGAGGGCGGGTGTCGACGGCCTGGGGCGGACGTACGGTTGCCGACAGGTCGACGGCTGTCACGCGGAGCTGCCGACAGGCCCGGTGGCCAGAGCCCTCCGCTGTCACCCTGGGTGATTGTCGAGGGGATGCGTCGTGTCTCCGGGCAGGCGGTCGCCGGTCAGGTGAGCCGGTCGCGGTGGCGGGTCGCGGTTTCGCGGACGAGGTGGGCGAAGCGTTCGCGGCTGCGGTCCTGGTGCCGCTCGGCCGGTTCGTCGTCCCCGTCCTCCGCCTCGTCGGCATCGGCGTCCTCGTCGTCCAGTTCGTCGTACTCCTCGTGGAGGAGCTGGCAGGCGTGGATGCCGGTGAGGAGGTCTTCGAGTTGTTCGCGCAGGCCCGCGGGGTCGGGGAGGAGGCCGTCGGCGATGTGGAGGGCGTGGCGTACGAGGCCGGTGACCGCGTCGTAGGGGGAGATGCCTGCTTCGAGGAGTTCGAGGACGAGGGTGGGGGTTTCGTGGGGGAGGGCTTCGATGTCGTCGGCTTCGAGCAGCAGGGTGGTGGGGGAGCGGCCGGTGGTTTCGGCGGTGACCTCGGCGGCGGCCGCGAGCCAGTGGGCGGCGGCGACGGCGGCGGCGGTGGGGTCGATCTCGGTGAGGAGGGCCGCGGGGCCGAAGGGGTTCTGTTCGAGGAGGCGGTCGGCGGCGGCGACCTGGACGGGGGAGGCGCCTTCGCGGCTGAGGAGGACGGCCTGGCGGGCGCGGCCGGTGAGGTCGCCGAGTTCGGCGTTCTCCACGGCGGCAAGTTCGGTGGCGGTTTCGGCGAGGACGGCGTCGGTGAGCTTCTGGTCGTCGAGGGTGTGGAGGGCGCGGCCGGCGCGGTGGGCGGATTCGACGAGGGGGCTGTAGGAGACGTCGAGCATGCCGTCCTGGGGGAGGTTGGGCCGGGCGATGGCGTCGGGGACCTCGTCGAAGGAGTTGCGTTCCTCCGAGCGGCGCCAGCCCTCGCTGTTGGGCTCGATGGAGGAGGCGGCACTGGCGGGGTGGGTGTAGGTGCGCCACGCGGCCTCGGACAGATGAGTGAGGGCGCGGGCAAGGCCCAGGAGAGTGGAGAGTTGGGCGTTGGCGGGGAGGGCGACGATGCGGGTGGCGAGATCACCCTCGCCTGTTCCCGAGGTCGCGATCAGCTCGTGCCGTTCGGGGTCGACGCTGTAACGGGTCATGAAGCACTGCCTCCGGTTCTGCTGGCCCATTGCCCGGCCGCGGGGACATTCTGACGTACCGGCGGATGCGGTGGTCCCGGTGAGGCCGGAGGCCGGAGCAAGAGGCGTTGGTCAGGACCGGGGTTGGCGGAGGTCGTGGTGGGGACGTTCGTCCCGCCACGGGGCTGTCCGCCGTCACCTCGGTGCTCCCGGGGGCATGGTGGTCACTGGTCCAGTCCGTAGTAGAGGGCGAAGTAGTCCGCGACCTGCTCGGCGTGGTCGAGCAGTGTCGGTGCGGGACACCCCGCACCTCTCCTTCGGCCTGGGAACCCACTTCTGCCTGGGCGCACCGCTCACCCGCCTGGAGGCCCGACTCGGGCTCGACGCCCTGCTCCGGCGCCGGCCCACCCTGGTGGAACAGTCGGTTACCCACGTGCAGTTGGCCTTCACCTGCAGCGTGCAGCATCTGCGCGTGCGCCCGGGGGATCCACAGCACTGAGAGCCTGTCGGGTGGCCGGTTGATTACGCTGCGATGAGGTTCTCGACGGTGTTGGCTTGGGCGGTCTTGCGGTGGGATTCATGGCTCCACCGCGATGGTTGCCCGGCGAGCCGGACGAGCATCAGGCGGATCATCGCCACCTTGATCAGGGCCTCGGAGGTCGCGGTCAGCCGTTCGTAGTCGCGGGCCAGCCGACGGTTTCGGGCCGGCCGGCCGAAACTTCGCTCCACCACCCAGCGGCGGGGCAGGACCTTGAAGCCCTTGACGTCGTCGGTCCGCTTCACGATCTCCACGACGATGTCCAACGCGTCGTGAGCCCATGAAAGCAGCGTGGAATCAACGGAGTTGGCGTATCCGCCGTCGGCCCACACCAGACTGATCGTGCGGAAGCCGGAGGCGAGCCGGGCCAGGACGATTCGGCCTCCGGCCCGGTCCTGCACGGACGCGGAGGTGACGGCGACGACCAGCAGCAGGCCCATCGTGTCAACGATCACGTGTCTCTTCCGCCCTGTCGTCCGCTCCGGCTGTGGTGAGGGCCTGCGCGGCGACCTGACCTCCGAAGATGCGCATCGCCGCCCTCGGCCGGAAGAGTCCGGTCTGATGGTTCGGTCACCTGCCCATGCTGGCAGAAGGCGGGCGGGCGTCGTGTGATCTGGATTACGGAGAGCGGAGGAACAGGTTACAGAAATCGGATCTGTCGGTATCACGTCCTATCGTCCTGGCTATGACGCAAGCCGTACAGACGTACGCCTATCTCCGCTCCTCCGCCGTGCATGAGAGCAGCGCCGGGCGCAGCCTCGCCCTGGAGACCTCGGGCAGCGCCATACCCGCCGGCCTGGTGGCCAACCCGCAGCTCTTCCGCGGGTTCCTCACCGCACCCGCGCCCGCCGCCGCAGCACTGCTCGCGGTCGCCGACGTGGCCGCCGCCCGGTACTACCAGCCGCAACTGCGGGCCTCGCTCGATCCGGTGGTGACGGCCAACGGCGACCGGCTGCGCTTCGAGTCCTTCTCCGGCTGCTGCGGCGTCTACGCCCGCCTCGACGTGCTCGCCGAGGGGCTGGACGGCGATGAGATCGGCCACGGCACCACCAACGTCGACGTCAACAACCCACTCCGCGAGGCCCTCGGCCGGATCGGCGCCGCCGACCCGCTGCACCTGGCGGTCGGCCCGGACGCGCTCGAGGTGACCACCTTCGACGGCCCGCTGGTGGAGAAGAAGGTCCCGTTGCCGGACCGCTGGCTGCGCGGCTTCGCCGAGACTCAGGTGCTCGCCACCGGCTTCGACCTGCGCGCCGAGGTACCGGCGGCCGAAGCCGTCCGCTTCCTGCGCTCGCTCCCGCGCGGCAACGGCCGCTCCGTGCAGCAGTGGGTGGTGCCCGCAGGCCGTACGCTGCGACCGACCAGCAGGCCCGTCCCCGGCGCGGTCTGCCTGCCCGGCCCCGAGCGGCTGGTGGCGTTACAGCGGGTGCTGCGGCACGCGCTCGCCCTGCGGGTGTACGGGCCACCTGGCGGTCCGTCGGCCATGGCCGCCGCCTGGGAGGTGGTGCTGCCCGGCATGCGGCTGACGCTCACTCTGTCGCCGGACGCCTCGCGCGGCTTCTCGGGCGAGGGCGGCGTGCTGGAGGCGCTCGCGGGAGCGGACGCGGCGGCAGACGCCGAGCTGGTGTCGGTGCTGCTCGCCTGGGAGCCCCGGGTCGACCCGGCCGAACTCGCCGAGCAGGCCGGGCTGAGCGTCGAGCGGGTCCGCGCGGCGCTCACCCGGCTCGGCACGTCCGGGCAGATCGGCTACGACACGGCCGAAGCCGCGTACTTCCACCGGCAGCTGCCGTACGACTCCGGCCGCGCCGAGGCGCAGAACCCGCGCCTGAAGGCAGCGCACGCCCTGGTCGCGGCCGGTGCGGTGGCCCTGGAGGAGGGTGGCGGCGCGCTGGTGACGGTGGACGACCACGTCCAGCGGGTGCGGCGGGCAGCGGACGGGAAGCTGAGCTGCACCTGCCTGTGGTGGGCCAAGTACCGGGGCGGGCGCGGGCCGTGCAAGCATGCGCTGGCCGTGGGCCTGGCGCGGGACGAGAACGCGGACGGGAACCGGGAGGGGGCGCGATGAACCTGATCGAGCTGGTACGGGCGGAGGACATCGACGGGATCGTCCGGGAGCTGGTCGGGCTGACGCCGGATCAGCGGCGCGCTTTCCTGCCGGAGTTGAAGGTGATCCGCAACGAGATCCGCGACGCCGAGTGGCCAGCGCCCGATGGCAAGCCGGTGCTGATCGCCGGGCTGGGGTGCCACACCTCGTCCTCGGGTGCGGCGGACTGGATCGGCGGCCCCGGCCTGGGCTGGAGCGAGGTCTCGCGCCACCCCGCCCTGCTGGCCGTCATGGAGAGCCAGCCGCTGGAGTGGCAGCACGACGTCGTCGCCCGGCTCGCCGAGCGGCGGCCCGGGCGCTGGTGGGGGGAGTACCGGCTGCTGGAGCACCTTGTGCGCACGACCGGGTGTCCGGTGCCGACCTCGGACCAGTTCGTCCTGAGCTGGGTGCACGAGCGGTCGGCCAAGCACTGCGACCTACCCGCCCACCTGACCGGCAGGATGCCCGGTGACAACCTGTGGGACCGGCTGTCCGGTGACTCCTTCGTCCCGCTGCTGGTGCCTCGGCTGTTCGAGATCGCCGACATCGGGACCAGCCTCGATCGCTCCTGGTACGTGACCGAGCCCGGCGGCGGGTGGCCGGTCTGCCTGGCGCGGCTGACCGAGCAGGGCGTCCTGGATCGCGCCGAGATGCTCGACGGCTGCCTGGCCCGCCTGGTGCGTGGAGGCAGGGTGGGCGATCAGCGGGTCTTCCTGAAGGTGCTTCAGGCACTCGCGCCGTCCACGGACGAGAACGCGGCCCGCGTCAGGAGCTATCTCGCGCTGCTCGACGCCGTGTCCACCGTCGCGGTCCATGCCCAACAGGTGCTCGGCGAGCTGGACGACGCCGGGCTGCTGGCGGCCGACCTGCTCGTCGAAGCGTCCGGGACGGTGCTGTTCCGGACCGAGAAGAAACTAGTCCGCACCCAGTTGGTCCGGCTGGACAAGGCCGCCGGCCGTGACCCGGCGTTGGCCGGACAGGTGGTGTTGGCGGCCTCGGAGGCCTTCGGGCACCCCGATCCGGAGGTGCAGGAGCACACGCTCAAGCTGATCGCCCGTCATCTGGCGGCGGCGGGCGAAGGGGTGCTGCCACGGCTGCGGGAGGCCGCCGAAGCGCTCCACCCGGCACACACGGCGTCGGCCGGTGAGCTGCTCGGAGCCCAGTTGCCCAGTGGCACGTACGAGGAACTGCTGCCGCCCGTACCGCAACCCGCGCCGGTCCCCGGACCGCTGGGCAGCCCGGCCGAAGTGGCCGAGGAGCTCAGCGCGATCCTCCTGGGCGACCCGGACGTGGTCGCCTTCGAACGGGCCCTGGACGGGCTGGTACGGCAGGCCCACCTGAGCCGGCCGGCGCTCACTGAGGCGCTGCTGCCGGTACTCGCGGGCCACAACCACGCCCGACGCGACTGGGAGGACTGCACCGCCCGCGACCTCCTCTACGTCGCCAGGGCGGCGACCTCCGGGTACGCGCCGACCGGTGCCCTGCGCAGTCGCGACCACACCTCGCCGTTCGGCCACCAGCTCGCGGGCCGCCTGGAGGAGGCGGCTCGGCTGATCATCGCCCGCCGGACCCCGTATCTGCTGGCCACGCCGACCTCGGGCACGGGCGCGCTGGACGCGGCCGTCCTGGTGGAGCGGCTGGCCGGGTACGAGGCGGTGGACGCCAAGGACGGGGATGCCGATCTCTCGCAGGCGCTGCTCCGTGTCGTGCCGACCGACGACCCCGACGTCCTGGCCGCCGCCGAGCACCTCACCTCCACTGCCGGGCAGCGGACGGCACGCTGGCTCAAGGCCGGGGGCCTGCCGACCCGACTGTCCGGGCCCGGCTATCTCGGGACGGCAGCGGAGCCCGGACTCGCGCCGTGGGAGGTGATCCGGCGGCTGGATGCCGTGTCGCAGCAGGTCGAACAGTCCCTGGCTGTTCCCGACGAGCCTCTCGCGGCCGACTGCCGGTGGCTGCTTCAGCCGCAGGCCCCTGCTGCTCGGACGTACGTGAGCCGCTCGCCCGAGTCGGCCCACTGGCTCTCGGTGTTCCCCAACCACCGGGAGCTGCTGGCCGCGAAGATGCTGACCTGGTCCGGTGGCGTCGCCAACCCGGAGGTCAAGGGGTGCACGCGGTTGCTGCCACACCTCGCCGAGGCGGCCGGACCCGCCGGGCCGGCCGTGCATCTCGCGGTTGGGTACGGGCTGGGTGCCCGGCTTCCCGAGGACCGGCTGGCCGCCGTGGACGGCCTGCTGGTGCTCGCGGCCCGGGGCGATCTGGACGGCGCGCTGCTCGGGGGAATGCTGGCCGACATGGCGTCATGCGGGTTGGCCGAGCCCGCCCGGCTCGCCAAGTCCTTCCGTACGGCAGCCGACACCGGGGCGTACGGGACGGTGTGGTCGGTATTGGCGGGGGCGTTGCCCGGCCTGCTCTCGCGTACGTCGGCGCGGGGGCTCGGCGAGTTGCTGGGGGTGGCAGTGGACTGCGCGCAGCGCAGCGGAGCGCGGGGCGCGATCGCGAAGGTCTCGGAGGCCGCCGGGCGTGGCGGGGCGAATCAGGTGGTGAAGCAGGCGAAGGCGCTGCGGGAGGTGCTCGCGACGGGTGACTGAGAGCCTGTCGGTTGGCTGAATCACGCGTGATGCGTGGCGGTCGGGGTCTGCCGTCCGGGCATGGTGACGGCCCCGGAATGATCACGTGGTGTGTGCCAGTGTGACAACTCCGAGGCCGTCAGCGGCCCGTGTTATCCGTCCTGGCCCGGCTCGCCTCCGGCTTCCGCACGATCAGTCTGGTGTGGGCCGACGGCGGATACTGCGGCGGCGTGTCCTCGTCGGCGCCTGGTGTCCGTCGCCTGCGGGGGAGTGGCGCCCCTCGTTCAGCAGATCCCGGCTGAAGTACCAGCACACCTTGGCGTCGGAGCCGGTGCAGCCGCACGGGGTCAGCGGGAACGCCAGGCATGCCGCGTACGGAAGGGCCCCGTCGAAGCGGAGCTCCGCTTCGACGGGGACGTCGGGCAGAGGGCTGTCGGGCCGCCGCTGGTCCGCGCCGAGAGCACTCGACCGGCACACGGATCGCATCCCGTGGGTGTGCGGTGGCATGCTCGGATGATTGACCTCGTATACGGAGGGAGTTTGCTGATGATCGTGCCGTCCGCGCTGGAGCGGCGTCCGGGCGGGGCGCGGTGAGGGGCCGGGTGATCGGGGCTGTCGGCGAACCGGGCGCGTGGGAGCGGTTGCTGGTGGTGCTCGTCGACGGTCGGTGCCTGGTGACCGGGGAGCTTTCCGAGCAGGAACGGGCAGAGCTACGGGCGCCGGTCGCCGGTCGGCTTCGGGAGCCACATCCGGGGGCGCGGTCGGTGGTGCGCTGGCTGCATCCGGTGCTGGCCGTCGTCGTCGAGCTGGAGGCCGGGCAAGTGTGCCGTATCGCGTTGCCCGCAGACTGCTGACCCGAGCAATTCACCGGGGGGCCTGCGGGTGCGCTGCGGCGTGCCGTGGCGGCGCGAATACCGTCGGTCAGAGTGGGGCGGCAGGAGGACGTGCCGGGGCACGGCTGAGCCCCCACGATGCCGGGGCCGACGGTGAGGCGGGCCAGACCGTCGACGTCGGTGAGTGAGCGGCGGTGGGCGAACACCGCCCGTTGCCGGTCAGCGCTTGTGCCGCAGAGTAGCCGGCGGAGGAGGAGGCGGCGGTTCGGCCGCCCACGCGGGCGGCGACGCGCCGGCGGGGCCGTCGGTGTGAGGGGTGCGGTAATCGGGGCAGGCGCGGGTCATGGTGAGAATCGGATACACGATGATGACCGAGCAGCGTGGCCCGAGTGATCTGGTCGCGGACGTCGTCCGTGCCGAGCGGGCGGGCTTCGACTTCTCGGTGATCTCGGACCACTACTTCCCCTGGTTGGACGAGCAGGGCCATGCGCCCTATGCGTGGGCGGTGCTCGGCGCCGCCGCGCAGGCGACCTCTCGGATCCCGCTGATGACCTACGTGACCTGCCCCACGTTCCGCTACCACCCCGTCGTGATCGCGCAGAAGGCCGCCACGCTGCAGTTGCTGTCCCAGGGCCGCTTCCGGCTCGGCCTGGGCAGCGGCGAGAACCTCAACGAGCACGTGGTCGGCCGGGGCTGGCCCGCGGTGCCGGTGCGCCAGGCGATGCTCGACGAGGCGGTGCAGATCATCCGAGCGCTGTTCGAGGGCGGGTACGTGAGCACACGAGGCCGGTACTTCGATGTCGAGGGAGCCCGGCTCTGGGACCTGCCCGACCGGCCGCCCCCGATCGGCGTGGCGGTGTCCGGGCCGGGCTCCTGCGCACTGGCGGGCCGGCTGGCCGACCTGGTGATCGCCGTGGAGCCCGACCGGGAACTCATCGCCGGGTTCGCGGAGCACGGCGGCGCCGGGAAACCGGCGGTGGGCCAGCTGCCGGTGTGCTGGGACCCCGACCGCGGCGCCGCCGTACGACGGGCCCACGAGCAGTTCCGCTGGTTCGGCGGCGGCTGGAGGGTCAACGCCGAACTGCCCGGCCCAGCCGGCTTCGCCGCAGCGAGCCGCCTCGTCCGCCCCGACGACGTCGCCGAGGCCATCCCGTGCGGCGACCGGGTCGAGGACTTCGTCGAGGCGGTACGGCCGTTCACCGACGCAGGATTCGGCGAGATCGCCCTCGTCCAGGTCGGCGGCGACAGCCAGCCCGCCTTCCTCGACTGGGCCCAGGCCACCCTGCTGCCGGCGCTGCGCGCGGCGTTCTGAACCCGGCCCGGTAGGCGGGCCACCTGCGGCCGGGGCGGTTCACCCGAACGCCCGGCATCCGGCAGGCGGGCCCTTGCCGGAGTACTGTCCGGTGTCCCGCCGGGCGGCGGGTGGCGGTGAGTCGTCGTAGGTTGCGGGCATGACCAGTGACGAGACGACGATCCCGGCCGTGGGGGTGCGCCCACTGGACGAGGTGTTCGACGCGATCGACACCGCCAACCGGCGTCCGCAGCCCTGGACGGGGTTCGATTACGGGGTTCTGGGGGCCTACCGGTGGGCCGCCGGTGCCCAGGTCGCGGCACCGGTCACCGCCGCCGCCGCGCTCGGGGCCACGGGGCCGTGCCGCGCGCAGCTACTGGCCGAGTGCCAGGCCGCCGCGGTCCGCCTGCGCGACGCGCTGGACGAACGCACGGACGCCGCGTACGCCTTGGGCGCCTACCAGGCGCTGGCCTGGTTGTGCGGCCACCATAAGGACCGCCCCTGACCGGTCACGGACGACCATTGCCCCACCGCGCCGCACGAGGCGACGGTCCGTGCGGCGAACCCACACCGGCGGCGTGGAGAGTGCCAGCGGCACCGCTCCGGGGCCCAGACGGGCCGCTGAAAGCACCGCCCGCAGGCGGGGGAGGACCCGTTGACGAAGAATGACGGTGCACCGGGCCGGGACGAGACGCCCCAGCAACGCGCCGACCGGCTCTGGAACGAGATGCTCCAGGAAGTCCGCGTGTGCCAGACCGGCGCACAGATCCTCTTCGGCTTCCTCATCGGCGTGGCCTTCACCCCACGCTTCGCCACCCTGCCCGACTTCGACAAGAACCTCTACGTCGCCACCGTCGTCCTCGGCGCCGTCGCCACCGGCGCCCTGATCGCACCCGTGGCCTTCCACCGCTTCCTCACCGGCCACGGCATGAAACCCGAACTCATCCACGTCGCCAGCCGCCTCATCGCCACCGGACTCACCACCCTGGCCCTGACCATCGCCGCCGCCCTGCTGCTCCTGCTGCGCACCGCCACCGGCAACCCGGCCGCCGCCTGGGGCCTCAGCGCCGCCTGCCTGCTCTGGTTCACCGCCACCTGGCTCGTCCTGCCCCAGGTCGTGCTGCGGCGCACAGCCGCCCGCCAGGCAGCAACGCGCGAGCATGGCGACACCGGCGGTGGTTACGGGCCCTCGCGATGACGCTTCCTGCAGCGCTGGTCCGGCTGGGGCCGCATCCGCTCGCCGCTGCCGGGATGGGACTGGCTCTTCTCGGTCGGGCAGCGGCGGCCCGGGAACCGCTCGGCCGGGTTCTGCGGGGTGTCCTGGTCGCTCATCACCACCGCGGTCCGCCTCGTCGGTAGACGCGTGGCACTGGCGTGGCTCGGCGCTGCCGGCCGCGCCTGCCGAGTCTGGCCGCCCAGGCCCCCGCCGCTGTGTGCATCGCGGGCCCAAGTGGTCGGCTCACCCGGCCGGCGGTATCAGGCCTGTGGGGCGCCCTCGACGGTCAGCCGCTCCACGAGCTGGCCCCGGTGCAGGGCGGCGACGGGTTCGAGGAGGTCGGGGTGGCGCAGCAGGGCGGCGGCCTGGGCGTCGTGGGTGCCGGGGTCGGTGAGGCGTCGCATGGCGCCTCGCCGAAACCGGCGCCCTGAAGTTCCTGTGGATCAGCGCCACCAACCCGGCCGTCTCCCCGCCCGACCTCACCCGGATCCGCGAAATCCTCGCCCGGCCCGGCCTGTTCACCGTGGTGCAGGACATCTTCCCCACCGAGACCACCGCGCTCGCCGACGTCGTGCTGCCGGCCGCGACCTGGGGCGAGAAGACGGGCACCTTCACCAACGCCGACCGCACCGTCCACCTCTCCGAACAGGCCGTCGACCCGCCCGGCCAGGCCAGGGCCGACCTCGACATCTTCCTCGACTTCGCCCGCCGCATGGACCTGCGCGACCGCACCGGCCGCCCGCCGATCACCTGGCACGACGCCCCGTCCGCGTTCGCCGCCTGGCAGCTGTGCAGCGCCGGCCGCCCGTGCGACTACACCGGCCTCAGCTACCAACTGCTGCGCGAACACGGCGGCACCCAGTGGCCGGCCACGCCCGTCCTGCCCTTTGGCACCCAGCGGCTGTACGCCGACGGCCGCTTCTGGGCCCACCCGGACGCCTGCGAGACCTACGGCCGCGACCTCAACACCGGCGAAGCCGCTACCGAAGCCGAGTACCGCGCCCCTCGACCACCACCACTGACCCCGCCCGGCTCCAGTTCCTCGCGGGGTCAGGGCGAGGGAGGGTGATAGGTGTCCGAGAAGGCTCAGGGCTTCGGCCACCCACTCCTGCTGGATGGTCTGCCGGTCGCCTTCCAGGCGCGGTGAGATGACCCGGGTGCCGTGCTGATCGGCGAGGGCGATGAATAATGCCAGTGCCAGCAGGCCACAGGTGAGGGATCCCGCCACCGCCACCGTGCTCCCGGCCGCCTGGAACGCCGCATGGGCTCACGTACCACCCGGCCAGGCCTGCCTCATCCACGAATACCGAGCCGCTCACAAGACCGTGCCCGAGCCGGCACCCGGCCCGGAGCCGGGGCGGTGCGCAAGCACGGCGGCGCTGACCACCGGATGCCAGCCGTTCAACGTGCGCGACTGTTCGGCTGCCCGTTCGGCAAGGCGGTCCAGCTCCACCCGGTCCAGGCGCTCATCGGTGTCAGCGATCGCGCGTAGCGCCCGCCACAGCGCGGCTTTGCCCTCGACGCCGGTGCGCAGCGTCTCCAACTCGATCAGGTCGCTGAGCGGCGCCCGGCGTACGACGGTCCCGTTGGGCTTGAGGCGGCCGAGACGCTCACCGGCGAGGCCGAGCCAGGTCCGGTAGCGCCGCACGGGCACGCCGAGCCGGGTCATGATCCTCACCAGAGCGTCACGGTCGTGCTCGATGTCGCGGGCCAGCCGCCGCAGGTCATGCGCGCGGGGGCTGCCGGGGTGAGTACGGGCCATGCGGTCAGCCAGCGCAGCGCCCCCGAAGGCGCCGGTCAGGTGGTCGTTCAGGTAGATGTGCAGGGGCTCGGCCAACGGTTGGGCGGACATCACGATTCCTCCCGGATCAAGGGCCGGACACCGGGATCGTCGAGCGCGCGGGCTCAGCGGGTCGAAGACGGTGCGGTCATTTCATCGTGCCGCGAGCTGCCGCCAGGCGCTCGCGCACGGACCGCACAGGCGGCGCGGGCTGCGCCCGGCGTTGACCGCGGTAGCCACGCGACAGCCCCCCGGTGCCGTGGTGAGCGGGCCCGCCCGGGTAGGCGCGGGCCGGTGGGGGCGACCGGGACCGGGACGGAAAGGAATCGCCATGTTGCTGTTGCTTGGACTCCTGTTGATGACGGCGTCCGGTGCCTTCGCCGGACGCTGATCGCGGACAACCTCTCCGGCGGGCCCGATTACCAGGTGACCGTGCTGGGCAACGACCTGGCGACGCTCGACAGCCTGGGCATCTTCCTGTCCGGTGTGTCCCTCGCCCTGGTCTTCTGCCTGGGCCTGGCCCTGATGACCCGGCGAACCCGGCGCCCCGTCCGGCCGGGCGCGCACGGGGAAACCCGCCCAGCGCCCGCCCAGCCCCTTCCGCCCACCCGTGACGAGGCGACCGTGCCCGCGGGGGAACGTGCCGCCGAGCAGGGTGGCCGGGCCGTCGGCACACCGGATGAGCCCGCCCGGGGCGGTCGGATCCGCCACCTGTTCGGCCACCAGGGGCCGCGAAGCCCACAGACTCTGACTGCACGACGACCACCGGCACCCCCGCAGCGGACGAGGAAGGCGCGACCGCACGACCGGCTCACGGCTGTCCTCCGTGCGGCCGTCCCCCGACGAGCCGCGGGCGCGGCTGCTGTTCGCCGGCCGCGGGACCTGCCGGGAGGTGCGGCGACGATGACGGCGCCGGCCGGCCCCCGCCTGTTCTCCCGGGTGGTCCTCGCGCCGCTGCTGGTGTCCAACGCCGTCTCCTACAGCACCGTCGGGACGGGTGCCGGCCGTCCGGTCCTGGCTGATCGGCGTCGGCTCCACCGTCTACGGCGGCGCGCTGGTCGGGAACGCCGTGGTCCGTAGGACCGATCAGGCCGGATGGCCCGGCTCGATGTCTGCCACGTCCCGGGAAGACAACACCGGGGCCGCCCCCGGCGGGGTGTGGACCACGACCGGAGCGAGCAGCAGCCCGGTGTGGTCCCCCCAGCCGGCACGGTCCAGGATCCGGCCGACGAACCAGGCCGGTGCCTCGGCGAGGACCGGCGCGCCGTGCGGGCCCTGGTACCACGCGACCCGGGCGAACGTGTCGGTGTCGTCGCCGGTCCGGCCCCCGAACGGCTCTGCCAGCCGGTGGTCGGGCGGAAGCAGGTGGACGGCGAGAACCTCCACCGCCAGGGCGACGGCATGGGTGTGGTTCGCCTTCGACGCCCACACCACGAACCGCGCGGGACGGATCGAGCACTGTCCGGCGAACCCGACCAGGCAGCCGGCCGGCTCGCGCCCGGCGGCGGTCACCACGTACACGGGGTAGTCCAGCAGGGCGGCGAAGTCGTCGAAGTCGTTCTCGGCCGGTGCCCCACGTCCGGGCCCGTTCGACGGCCGCTCAGCGGTGCGGCCGTTCGAGTCTCCCCGCCGGTCGGTCGACTTCACCGGATCGGCCATGACGGGCCTCCTACGCTCGCCGTACGCGGGTCGCCCCGCGCGTACCCTCTTCTCCCGCGACCACACCGGGCCCTCGTCCTCGCGCACGGCGCAGCGTGATGTCCCCGTCCGTCCATCACGTCCCGGGGCCGGAGGGCCGGTCGTCGTCGCCCTCCGCCCCGCCCACGCCTTCACCTCCGTCCTCGTCGTGGAAGGAGACGTCGACGTGCTGTTCGGGGCGGCGTTCCTCCTGCCTGGCGACGGACGACAGCACGTCCTCGTCGGCGTCGGTGAGCGGGGGCTGCAGGATGCTGCGCGGCCACAGCCGACGGGCGAGCACGACGTTCGTCTCGGCCGCGTAGACGGTGATCTGGGCGGCCAGGTAGAGCCAGGAGAGCAGGCCGATCACCGTGGCGAAGAAGCCGTAGACCTGGCCGGCGTGGCGCAGTTCGTGGGTGACCAGCAGGGCGCCGAACGCCTGGAGGAGGGTGAACAGCGGGCCGGCCAGCGCGCACCCCGGCCACAGCGCCCTGACGGGAACCTCCTTGGGCGTGAGCACCCGGAAGCAGGCCAGGCACACCGTGGCATTCAGCAGCGCCGAGATCAGCAGCCCCCCGACGCGGGCGAGCGGCCCGCCCAAGGCGGTGCCGACCAGTGAGGCGGCGGCCGTGGTGAGCAGCAGCCCGGCAGTGAGGACGGCGAAGAGCAACAGGCTGCGCACCAGCCGCGGCCAGTAGCCGGGCCGCCGCACTCCCGGGACGTTCCAGATCTCGGCCATGGCGTGCTGGAGCACCTGCGCGATGCCGAGTGCCCCGTACAGCAGCCCGAGGACGCCGATGACCAGGGCAAGGCCGCTGCCCTGGAGGGAGTGCACGTTCTGACGCAGCTGGTCGCCGATGATGGGGAAGTCGGCGAGCGCGGAGTCGAGCACCGACTGCTGGGCACCGGGGTGGCCGTGCAGGACGAACCCGAGTGCGGTGCTGAGCAGGAGCAGCAGCGGGATCAGCGCCACGAAGCCGTAGTACGTGATGAGGGCGGCGAGCAGCCCTCCACGGTCGTCGCCGTACTTCTTGACGACACCGACGACCAGACCGGGAACGCGGTGGCGCTGCTGGAAGCGGTCGAGGGCGCGCAGGGTTCGTTCGATCGGGTTCACGCCGACGCGTCTGCCCGCGGTGCGCGGGCCGACACCCCGGCGCCGCCCCGCGACGGCCCGCACCCGTGAGAAATCCGAACGTTAGACACGACCGAACCAGGGCAGCCGCTCAGCGCCAGGGACGACGATCGCGTGGAGGTGGGCACGATGGAGCGGAGGGAACAGGCGGCACAGCCCGGGATCGGGAGCGAACCGCGCCGTGACCATGGGCCGGCAGCCCTGCTGCGCAGGTTCGGCTCGGCCTCCGAATCCGACCTGGGCACCGCCGTCGCGGTGTGGTGCGCCTGCACCGAGGGCCGCGGGAGCGGGCGGTGAGCGGGCTCCCGGAGCCGCGCGGGCCGCTGTCCGAGGCGGTGCTGGGCCTGCTGACCGCCGGGCCGCCCGGTGCGGCCCGGTTCCTGGCACCGCCCGAGCCCGCCACCGACCCCTGGGGCGAGGACCACCAGCTCGCCCTCCACCTCTGCTACGAGCTCCACGACCGTGGGCTGCCCGGAGTCCACCCGGGCTGGGAGTGGGAACCCGAACTGCTCTCCTACAGGCGAGAGCTGGAACGGCCGTTCCTCGCCGCGGTGCGCGCCGAGGCGGAGCCTGTCCGGCCGCTGCGCCAGGCCCTGGAACGGCTCCTGGCGGAGCCCCTGGACGGCGCCGGCCCGTCGCACTACCTGCTGGCCGAGGGCGCACGATGGCACGCCCGTGAGTACCTGGTGCACCGTTCGGTCTACCACCTCAAGGAAGCCGACCCGCAGCTGTGGATGCTGCCACGGCTCCACGGTCCCGCCCAGGCGGTGCTGATGACGGTGGCCTACGACGAGTACGGCGCCGGCCGGCCCGACCGCGCCCACTGCCTGCTGTTCGCACGGATGATGGCCGACTTCGGCCTCGATCCGGAATACCGGCACTACCTCGACCTTGTCCCCGCGCCCGCGCTCGCGGTGGTCAACCTGATGACACTGTTCGGCCTGCACCGTGCGCTGCGCGGCGCCGCCGTCGGACACTTCGCCACCGTCGAGATCACCTCCTCGCCCGGCTCCGCCCGCCTGGCCGCAGCCCTGCAGCGCCTCGGCGCAGGACCGGACGGCACGCTGTTCTACCGCGAGCACATCGAAGCCGACGCAGTCCACGAGCAACTGGTCCGACGCGGTGTGATCGAAGAACTGATCACTGCTGAACCCGAGTTGGAGGCCGACATCGCGTTCGGCATCGCGGCCGCCGAGGTCGTCGACAGCCGGTTCGCCGACCACCTGCTCGGCCGGTGGCGGACCGGCCGAAGCTCGCTGCGCTCACCGCTGCCCGACGGCCGGATCTGAAGCCCGCTCCGGCCGCGCGCGGCGCCGGTGACTGGTGTCGCAGAACGGATAGCGACGGCTGCGCCGGCATGCGCACAGCGCCACCACCGGGCGGTCGCAGCGGCGCACAGTCCCGTCCGGCAGGACCACCTCCACCGGACCCTCGACCAGCAGCGGCCCGCCCGGCACGATGACCACCCGGGTCGCGGCCCTGTCAGTGCTCCCGGACACCGCGCACCACCACCAACTCCTCCTCGCGTTCGCCGGGCCGGATCAGCCCCCGCCGCTCGAACAGTGCGGCGCGCGCCGTCATGACCGGCCCGAAGGCCTGCCAGCGCCGGGCCACCACGGCCACCCGCAGTCCCGCCGACCGCAGCGCGGCCAGCGTCGCCGGGACACCGGCGAGTGAGGACTGCACCAGCAGCAGTCTCCCGCCCCTGGCCAGCAGCCGCGGCGCCTCCCGGCAGATCCGGTCCAGCAGCAGCCGCCCGTCCGCACCGGCGTCCCAGGCCAGAGCGGGCCCGCGGCCGGGCCGCGCCACGTCATCGCCGGTGGGGACGTACGGTGGGTTGGCGGTGATCAGGTCGAAGCGCCGGCCGGCGACCGGGGCCCCCAGATCGCCGCGGCACAGCCGCACCCTGCGGCGGTTCAGCCTCGCGTTCACCCAGGCGGTCGCCACCGCCAGGGCCGACAGGTCCACGGCGGTGACCCGCGCGCCCGTCCCGGCTGCGGCGAGGGCGACCGCACCGGTCCCGGTGCCGAGGTCCAGCACCCGGCTGGCGGCGTCCAGCACCTCGCGGCGCAGGCAGGCGAGCAGAAGCTCGGTGTCGCCCTGAGGCGCGTAGACTCCCGGCGCTCTGATCAACAGCATGCCGGGCGGCTGCCCGGATCGACGGCGCCCACACCTCGGACACCGGCCGGCACCGCGGGTGGCCGCCGCGGACGCACTCCGCCGACCACGGACGCTCGCATGCCCCCGGTCCGGGTGGTGCGACGGGCGGACGTGCCGGGCGCGAACAGCGACCCGGTGGGACCGGTCAGGTCGGCTCGGTCAGCCGGATCTCCAGGTGTCCGGAGAGCACCCGGGTCTCGAACACCGGCTGCGGGGCGGTGGCCGGTCCGTGCACCACCTCGCCGTCCCGCAGCCGGAACTCGCTGCCGTGCCATGGACAGCGCAGGCAGCCGTCCATCAGCGTGCCCTCCGAGAGCGGCCCGGAGAGGTGGGCACAGCGGTCCGCGAGCACCTGGCAGTCGTCCCCGTCGCGAACCACCACCACGGCCAGTTCGCCGACCATGCGGCGGACCGGTTCGGCGGGCGGGAAGTCGTCGACCACGCCCAGCCCGACCCAGTCCGACGGCGCCAGCGGGGGCACCGCCGCCGCGCGGTTCGGACCGGCGGCCTGCCGATAGGACAGGTGCCCGCCGAGCGCGGCGCCCGCCGAGACGGCGGCCAGCCCCGCCAGGCCCAGCAGTCGGCCGTGCATCCGCCGACCACGGCAGCGGGCCACCAGCGAGGCGCCGTACAGCAGCACGCCGGTCGTGTTGACGCCGGCGTGGACCAGCCCGGTGCGTCGGCGCGGCGGGTCGAGCCGGGCCCAGTCGACCCAGCCCGCGAGCGCGGTGGGGCCGGCGGCCAGCAGGCCCGCCGCCACCAGACGGTCGGCGCCGCGGTGCGCGGCGGGAGTCCAGTCCAGCAGCCCGGCGGAGAGCCAGCAGCCGAGCGGGAACTGGACCAGTGCGGGGTGCAGCGGGTGCCCGAGCCACACGCCGTGCAGGGCGTCGCGGTACGGCCCGAGCGGCAGCCCGGCCACCGCGCCGGCGAGCGGTTCGGCGGCTGTGTCGAGGAACTGCCAACGGGCCGGCGCGTCGAGCGCGCGGCGCAGCCGCCGGGACCACGGGTGAGTGTGTAGTGAGGAGTCCATGCCGGGCGCCTAGCCGGGCCCGCGTCCGCCAAACCTGCTTCCCTGACGAGTGCGCAGCCCCCATGCCACCCACCGGCCGGGCCCCGCGGGATGAACGTGGCGGTGCTTAGGGCGCGGCGCATCGGGAAGGCGCGCGGGCGGGCCGGGAAGGCCCCGGCCGCCAAACCCCGCGAGGAGGCCCAGATGAGCACGGTGAAGGAGACGGTCGACGTCGACGTCCCGCTGCACACCGCGTACAACCAGTGGACCCTGTTCGAGGAGTTCCCGCGCTTCATGGAAGGCGTCGAGGCCGTGACCCAGCTGGATGATCGCCACAATCACTGGCGGACCAGCATCGGCGGTGTCACCCGCGAGTTCGACACCGAGATCGTCGACCAGCTGCCCGACGAGCGGATCGCCTGGCGGACGACGGACGGCGACGTGCGCCAGAAGGGCGTCGTGACCTTCCAGCGGCTGGACGACCGGCACACCCGGGTCAACCTGGCCATCGACTTCCAGCCCGAGGGCATGGCCGAGAGGGCCGGCGACATGCTGGGCATGGTCGACCGGAGGGTCAAGGGGGACCTGCGGCGCTTCAAGGACTTCATCGAGCACGAGGGCCGGGAGGAGGAGGGCGGCTGGCGCGGCCGGATCACCCCTGGCTGAGCGTCCGTCGTCGACCGCACCCCCTGGCCGCGGCCCCGGTCCGAGTGGCCGGGGTCGCCGCACGGCCACGCCCGTCGACGGGATGCGCTTCACGAGCGTCCGCAGGACTCCGAGCCGAGCCCCCCGTTCACCACCCGAGCCGAGCCCCGCAGGGCCCGGCTCGGAGGGTGAGTGGATGGGTCACCATCGGTGTGGGGTGGGCCCTGGCCGGTGGCGACCAGTCAGCCGTAGGTGACGGTGGTGAGGGGGACAGCGGCGGTCGCTGCACGCCGGCATCCGGTGAGAAACCGGCTGACGAGGGTGGCGGGGCACCAGGCGGAACACCGCCAGGAGAGACAGGCGACTGATCGGGTGCGGCACGGGATCGAAGCCGCGGTGCGATTCCCGAGGCCTGTTCGCCGTGGCGTGTGGGCGGTGCGTGGGGCTGGCCGAGCGGATGATGCCGACTCTGACGGCATGCTCGCGCGAGGGGGCTGGACGGCTCAGTCCTTCCGGCCATGGAAGACCGAGCCGACCCACAGCGCGGCTGTGTATCCGTGCGTAGCCGGGCTGGTGGATCCATCAGAGTGCCAGTCAAACGCTCGTGCTGTGGGTCGTCCAGCGGCATGGCGCCCGGAATGTGATACCCGCAGGCGGGCAAGGTCGGGGTTGTCTAGAAAGCGGGGCGGCGAGCCGCCACGAGGCCGGATCCAGGGGCCTGCACAACGTGCAGTCTTGCGGCTTCGAGCTCCTCGGTGAGACGCTCGGGCGGGGTCGGCCACATGTCGAACGCCTCCCGAGCCTCGCGCAGCAGCTCCTGCCCGCGTTGGACGCGGTAGGTGAAGACCACGCGCAGGATGCCGCGGTCGGGTCGGCGGGTGACGTCGGCGCTGTACAGGTCGGGGCCCACCCGCACCGGACCGAGCCGTCCCATCGTCTCGCACCCACCGGTCAGGTCGGCGGGTGGCGGATCGAACAGGAGCAGGCCGCCCGGCAGGAGGGCGGCCGAGATCGCCCTCCAGGTGGCGCGCCTCGTCGGGGGATCCAGGCAGGCGATCACGTTGGAGGCGACGGCGAGGTCCGCCACGGCCGTCAGGCCTGCCGCCGCGAGGGGCTCGGGGTGCACGGTGACGCGGGCGCGCTGGTCCGCCCCGAGGTGGGCCAGGCGCGACAGCAGGGCGGCGCGCATGGCCGGGGCCGGTTCGACGGCGTGGACGGGCACGCTGGAGGCGCGCAGCAGGACCTCGGTGACGATGCCGGTGCCGGCGCCGACATCCAGGACCGCGTGGCGGGCCCGGGTGGCGGCCGGGGCGAAGCGCCGCTCGGCCAGACGGCGGTCGGTCTCGGCCTGCAGGAGGTCGTAGAACTCCGCGGAGACCGCGTAGCCGCCGGTGTCGCCCACGTCCGGGCGGCTAACCGGGCTGCGTCGTGTAGCGGGTCGGGTCTCCGAGAGCGCTGCTGTCGAGGCGGGTGAGGAGTTCGCCGACGTCGCGGTGGACTTCGAGGGCTCCGGCCGTTCGCAGAGCCCGTTCGCCGAAGCCGCCGGACAGTACCGCCACGCACGCGACTTCGGCCCCGGCGGCGGCCTGGACGTCCCAGGGGGTGTCGCCGATGAACAGCGCCTGGTCCGGCTTGGCGCCGGACTTGGCCAGGGCGGCGTGGACGAGGTCGGGGGCGGGCTTGCTGGCCTCGACGTCGTCGGCGCTGGTGGCATGGTCGATCGCGTCGTCGGCGTCCAGCGCGCGTCGCATCACCTGAAGGTCGCGTGCTGAGGCGGAGGAGGCGAGGGTGATCGTCCAGCCGCGCCGTTTCAGTTCCCGCAGCAGGCCGCCGGCGCCGTCGAAGGCGCGCAGGCGCGGCCAGAAGCGGGCGAAGAGCGCCTGGTGTGCCGCGCTGATCGCCTCATCCTGCTCGCGGTCGCGGTCCTCACCCAGCAGGTGGTCGAGGAGCTGGTCGCCGCCCATGCCGATCGCCCCGTGAATGCGGGCCATCGCCGGGGTGTGGCCGAACTGGCCGAGCGCCTCGGCCCAGGCGACGGTGTGCCAGTAGCTGGTGTCGAGCAGTGTGCCGTCGACATCGAACAGTGCTGCGGCCGGCATCGAGGCCTCCTTCGTTCACGCCCTGGGTAGGTCCACCCTGTCGACGCTACGACCCGACAACCGGCCACGCACGCGGCGCCGGACCGTTTGCCTCGCCGTCTCCGGGAAACCCGGAGCAGCATGGAACCTATGGAAGCTGCATGCCGCACCGTCGTCATCACCGGGGCCAGCGGCGGCATCGGCCGCGCCTGCGCCGAGGCATTCGCCGCCCACGGGGACCGGCTCGCGCTGATCGCCCGCGGCCGGACCGGCCTCGAGGCGGCCGCGCGGGAGGCCAAGCTGGCCGGCGCCGCCAAGGTCATCGCCATCGAGGCCGACGTCGCCGACACGGACGCGGTGGAAGCCGACGCCGAACGGGCCGAGAGAGCGCCTACAGCGGCGCCAAGCACGCCATCCAGGGCGTCAACGAGGCGCTGCGCTGCGAACTGCTCGCCTCCGGCGCGCGGGTGCGGACCACGATGGTGCGGATGCCGGCCGTCAATACCCCGCAGTTCGACTGGGTCCGTTCCCGACTGCCCAACCGGGCGCAGCCGGTGCCGCCGATCTACCAGCCCGAGGTCGCCGCCCGTGCCGTGCTGTACGCGGCCGACCACCCCGGGCGGCGCGAGTACTGGGTCGGCGGCAGCACGGTGGCCACCCTGGTGGCGAACGCCGTCGTGCCCGGGCTGCTGGACCGCTACCCGGCCCGCACCGGCTTCGGCTCCCAGCAGGAAGACCGCCGGCGCCGCGCCACAGACCCGGACAACCTGTTCGAGCCGGTCGATGCCCGGCGGGACTTCGGGGCGCACGGCCGGTTCGACGACCGGGCCCGGGACCGCAGCCCCCAGCAGCAGGTGGCGCACGCCTTCGGCGCCCTCGTCGACGCGGGGCGTCGCGCGGCCGGACGGGTGCAAGCCGGTTTGCCCGGCGCCGGTGGCGGGTTCCTCTCACGGATGCGGGGAACACGCGCCCCGGAGTCGTCGGAAAGGAGTGTCTGATCATGCCTCGCGGATCGACTCCCAAACGGGAGCGGCAGTACGAGCACATCAAGGACAGCGCGCTGGAGCGCGGTGAGAGCGAGAAGCGCGCCAAGGAGATCGCCGCGCGCACCGTGAACAAGGAGAGGGCCCGGCACGGGGAGTCGAAGACCGCCAGCCGCAGCTCGGTGAAGGACATCTCGTCCTCCCGTCGAGGTGGTCTGCGTTCGCACAGCGGCTCGCAGGGTCCCACGTACGAGCAGTTGTACAACGAGGCCAAGCAGCGCAACGTCCACGGCCGCTCGAAGATGAACAAGAAGGAACTCGAACACGCCCTGGGCCGATAGGAGCTGGTGACCGTGGGTACCGTTCCCGTACCGCCCGACCCCGACACCAACCCCCTGCCACCGACCGAGCCCCCGCGGCCGCCCGGTCCGCCGGAGCCGGTCGAGCCTCCGGTGCCGCCGGATCCGCCCGCGCCTCCCGGCTCGCCCGAGCCTCCGCCCGAACCGCCCGCCCCGCCCGCCCCGCGCGAGCCGACGGAACCGGCTCCGCCGGAACCCGGGCACCCCCGCCCGCCGGAGCCTCCCGATTGACCTGGAGCCCATGACACGGCTGGGCCCTGGATGGCGCGTGGAGGCGCCGCCTGCGTCGCGGTGTCGCCAGGCGGCCGGCAATCGAACAACGGCCTGGGGAACGGCATCGCCCGCATCTACTGGACCGTCTTCTCCGGCCCCGGCGGCATCCCCCACCAGGCCTTCCGCACCACCTTCACCGCCCTCGGCCTTCTCACCGCCCTGCTCGGGGCCCTGATGTGCTGGCAGCAGCGCCACCTCAAGCGCCTGCTCGCGTTCTCCACCATCAGCCACGTCGGCCTGTTCCTCATCGCCGTCGCCCTGCTCACCCCCGACGGCGCCACCGGCACCGCGGTGTACGTCGCCGCGCACGGCCTGGTGAAGGCCGCACTGTTCGCCCGCACGGGCGTCCTGCTGGACCGCTACGGCTCCGTCGACGAGCACGGCCCGCACGGCAAGGCACGTGACCTGCGCACAGTCGGCGTGCTGTTCGTGGCCGGCGCCCTGGCCCTGGCCGGGATGCCGCCGTTCGGCACGGGCCTCGGCAAGGCCCTGAGCGAGGACGCCGCGGCCGGTGGCAGCCGTGGCTGCCCGCCGTGTTCGTCGCCGCCTCCGCCGTCACCGGCGCCGCCGCTCTCCGCGCGGCCCTGCGGATCTTCTTCGGCATCGGCCCCGCCCCGCGCAGTCGACCGGACCAGGACGAGACCACCGGCGAGGGCGAGGAACCCGAGATCCGTTCCCCGCAGCGCACCCTGCCGCGCGCCATGACGATCGTCCTGCCCGCAGAACGGACACCGTGACTGCCGGCCCGCGCTTCCGGCGTGCGGCGTACGGTGGGGCAGGCGGCCAGAGGCCGATGGCGCCCCGAGAACCCGGCGCCCCCGTGCGGGGTGTGCGGGCCCGCAGGTGTGGCGGGCGGCCCGCCGAGGTGAGCGTGGCCAAAGAAAGGGCGCGAGGCCCGCGCCTGGACAGCCGGGCGCGCACCCGGGCAGGCTGGAGGCAGTGCCCGGGCGCCCGAGCCACGAGAGGTGGTGGCCATGTCCGTTCACCGGCGCTACGCGGTGACGCTGCCCGGACCTGTCGGCGCGCACGCCCGGCCCACGGTGCTCCCGGTGCACCTGAGCGAAGACGTCGCCCCGAGCGGTGGCCACGTCTGGACGGACGCCTCCGGCCAGTGGCGGATGCGGATCGACGGCGAGGTGGCGACCGTACTGTCCGCGCCCGCCGCATACGACGGCCGCCACCCCTGCCTGGACGCCGTCCCGATGCCCTGAGCGGGCGACCCCTGTGGGCAAGGCAGCAGTGTCTGGGACCTGATGGTTCGGGACTCCGGCGGCCCGTCCGGGCACACCGTGGCGATTTGGCGAAAGCAGACGGGCTCGAACGGCCGCTCGCCGGTCCGCGCTCCGGTGGGTTGGCGGGGTGCGCAGGTTCGCGTATGGCGCGGCGGACGAGGCCGTCGACATCTTCCGGCGCGGCCGGTGGTTCCGGCCCGGACAGCAGCCCGCGACATCCCGCCCCCGGTCCGGTCGGTCCGTCGGCGGCCGGCGTTGGTCCAGCGGGCGCGACACCCGGCCGGCTCCGCAGCACGGCCGCGCCCGCGGTCGGGTCACCCGGGGAGTGGTGACGAGCCCTGGCCTTGGAAACGGGCCGTCGCGGAGGTCCCGGCCGACGAGGTGAGCCGGTCGATTGGGCATGCGCGGTCGCCGCCACGTCATGGTTGGCGGTTCAGGCCGCGATTGGGGTGAGGTCGGCGCGGCCGAAGAGCAGGGCCCAGCCGTGGGGCAGTTGGTGAAGGATGCGGTCGGTGAGGTGGTCGTCGGCGAGGTCGGTCAGGGCGGCCAGGACAGTGGAGGTGTCCCAGCGGGCGGCGGCGAGGGTGGTGCCGAGGGCGTCGGCGACGGCTTCGACGAAGGCGGGGGCCGAGACCGGTTGGGGCAGGGGGATCTGGGAAGCGAAGACAGCGCGCGCCCGCTCGGGGAGTGCGGTGGCGAGGTCGCAGCGTTCGTCGCCGGTGAGCTGGGAGCCGAGCAGCGCCAGGACGGCGGCGAGGGCACGTTCGGCTTCGTCGTCGCTGGGGTAGCGGCCGAGGGTGCGGACCTGCTGGATCAGGTGGCGGTGCCGGGTCATGGGGGTGGCCTTCCAGGCGTGGGCCGCCGCGCCGGGGCGGCCGTGATGGGGGTCAGGGGTGTTGTCCGGCGGCGGGGCGGCCGAAGAGCACGTCGTAGCCGGGCGGCAGTTGGAGCAGGACCTGTTCCATGAGCTGGTCGCCGGCGGCGTCGGCGACGGTGGACAGGACGGCGCCGATGTCCCACAAGGCGGTGGTTTCGGTGGCGCCTTCGATCCAGGCGGCGGTGGCGCGCACGAACCGTTCGGGGCTGAGCGGTTCGGTGGCCTGCAGCGGGTTGAGCAGGACCAGGGCGAGCGTCTCGGGCAGGCGGGCCGCAAGGTCCGAGCGCACGGCGCCGACCAGGTGTGCGCCGAGCAGGGCCAGGACGACGTGCGCGCAGTGTTCGGCTTCCTGGGCTGTGCCGTATTCGCCGCGTTCCCGGACCTGGTCCAGGAACGCCTCCCAGTGCAGTGTCATTGTGGGTTCCTCCCTCCGATCGGCGGCGGACGCCGGGTCTGGGCCGTGCGGCCGGGCGGGCACGGCGCCGGGGCCGGCCAGGTCGTCAGGCCGGTCAGTTCGAGGAGCCGGGCCACCGGGCGGGAGATGCCGCGCAGGGCCAGGTGCCCCCCGTTTCGGTCGGCCTGGTTGCGGGCCTCCAGCAGGACATTCAGTCCCGAGCAGTCCATGAACGTCACCTGTGACAGGTCGAGCACCACCTGCCGGTGGTCCACCAGCGCGCGGGACAGCTCGCGGCGCAGGTCCGCGGCGGTGTCGAGGTCGATCTCGCCGCACACCCTCACCGTGAACTGTGGTGCCGGGGTGGTCATGGGGCGGCTCGCTGTCCGTTGGGCCCGCGGGGCGCGGGCGTGTCCGGAAGGTCAGGCCAGGGCCGGGGTGTCCCGTGCCGCGCCGCCGGGGGGATTGCGGGGCGGCACGGGACGGCTCGGGGAGAGGTCAGGCCTGGATCTGCTTGTGGCCGTCGCCGTGGGCGATGGCGATCTTGCGGGGCTTGGCCTTCTCGGCGACCGGGATCTTCAGGGTCAGCACGCCGGCGTCGTAGTCGGCGGTGATCCCCTCCGGGTCGAGGGTGTCGGAGAGCATGACCTGCCGGGAGAACACACCGAGCGGGCGCTCGGACAGCTCCCACTTCACGTCGTCACCCTGTCGGTGCGGACGGCGCTCGGCCTTGACGGTCACCATGTTCCGCTCGACGTCGATGTCGAGCGCCCGCGGGTCCACCCCGGGCAGGTCGAAGCAGATCACGTACTCCTCGCCCGCGCGGTAGGCGTCCATCGGCATCGGCGTCGGCCGCGACCAGGTACCGGTCGTGTTGAGGAACTGCTGGGTCAGCCGGTCCAGCTCGCGGAACGGGTCAGTGCGCAGCAGCATCGCGAAACACCTCCATTGATCGTTGGGTGCCAGTGCGCTTCACCTGACACCGTTGTAGCACGTCATCCATCCGATGACAATTGCTGCGCGTCGTCCGTAGAATGACCGCATGAGTGCAAAGCCCCCGAAGCCCGCAGCCAGGCCCGAGCCGGTCTCCTTCCTCGCCGCCGCCGCGGCGCTCGCGGCCATCGACGACGCCGTGCGCACGGCCGGGGAACCCGGCCGTCCCGCAGGCCACGGCGTACCGGGAGGCGGTGCCGAGCAGGCCTTGGCCGCCCTCGTGCTGCTGCGGGAGGTGCGTACCCAGCTCGCCGACTGGGAGGCCCCGATGGTCGAGGCCGCCCGCGCCGCAGGCGCCACCTGGGCCGACCTCGCCCAACCCATGGGCGTCGCCAGCCGCCAGGCCGCCGAGAACCGCTACCTGCGCCTGCGCCCCGCCCGCACCACCACCGACACCACCGACGCCACCGCTACCGGCGCGGAACGGGTCAAGGCCGTACGCGACCGCCGTGCCGCCGACCGCGCCGTCGACGCCTGGGCCCGCGACCACGCCGCCGGCCTGCGCGTCCTGGCCGCCCGGATCGCCGCCGCCCCCGGCCACACCCCCGAAGCCGGGCCCGCCCTGGACGCCCTCAGCACCGCCCTCGGCGCCACCGACCCGGCCGACCTCATAGCGCCCCTGACCGGTATGCGCCCCCACCTCGGTGACGCCCATCCCGACCTCGCCGCCCGCCTCGACGACCTCACCGACCGCACCGACCGCCTCCGCCATGACAGTGACCAACGACGCGCCTGACCACTCGACCCCGGCCCTGGCCCAGGACCGGTGGCAGCACATCGAGGACCGCCTCACCGCCATCGAACTGCGGATCCGCGAACAGAGCACCGCGGCCCGCACCGTCCTCGACACCCGCCTCGCCCGCCTCGACGCCCTGCGCCGCCGGCTCGCCACCCAGCCCTGGCCCCCGCAGGGCCCCGACACCCCCGGCGGCCCGGCCCGCCACCCGTGCCCGTCCGCGGGAGAGGCTCGTTGAACCGCGCGCCTGCCCGCGGTCAGCAGGCCGGCGGCACGCGGCGTCGATCCCCCCGGCCCGCGTACCGCCTCGCGCCGCCGTCCGCCCCGCCCAGGCGGTCCCCTCAGGACGGCCCGCGCCTCATCGGCATGCCGCGAGCATAAAACCCCCGAAACCGGGCAAAGATGCATGATCAGACAGTGGGATTCGCGCACTGACGGATGGACGGAGCAATCGATGGGTGACCTGTCGAACAAGATGCAGAACGTGACCGGCAAGGCCAAGGAGAAGGTCGGGGACCTGACCGGTGACCAGGAGCTGAAGGGCGACGGGCAGGCCGACCAGGCGGAGTCGAAGCTCAAGCAGGCCGCCGCGGACGTCAAGGACGGCGTGCGCGACGTCGCCGACCGTGTGAAGGGCGCTCTGAAGCGCGACAAGTGAGAAAGGCGGAACCGCGATGGCACTGTTTCTGTTCATCGTCCTGATCGCCGTGGTGTTCGGCTTCGTCGGCGCCCTCGTGAAGGGCCTGCTGTGGCTGCTCGTGATCGGGATCGTCCTGTTCCTCGCCGCCCTGGTGTTCGGCGGCATGCGTCTGGGCGGCCGGCGCTCAGGGCGCAGGTAGGGAAGGCGGAACATGCGCCGTGACGCTGTAGGTGCGTACTTGGCGGACCGCGATGACGTCGCGCTGCAGGCTGTGCTGGACAGCCTCCCCAAGGCCGTCCAGATGGCCACGAGGCGGTACCTCAAGGACGAGTGCCCGCCGGAGATGAGGGCTTTCAGCAGCTTCGGGCCGATCGAGATCGTTCGCGAGGCTGTCCACTTCAGCCGGATCGACGACGAGCTCGAAGACCATCTCGAGGGCGCTTACGCGATCGGCCTCGGAATCCGCATTCGAACGAGCGCGGCAGGACGGCAACGTCGACTGGGTGGTCCAGCTCCGCAATGACGAGGTGTCGGTGCCGGCCAGCGCCGAGCCACGTTCGTGGGAACTCCTTGCCGGGGTCGATCTCCTGAACACCTGGACGAGCAAGGAGCCGCATCCCGGTCTCACGCTCGTCCGTGCTGGACTCGGCGTGGCAGCCGGTGCGAGCGCCGAGGGGCGCTGGGTGAGGGTGCACACGCGGCTGCACAGCCATCGTGACGTCGACTACGAGGGCAGCGGTACCTCGGAGTTCGTCGTGGACGTCGTCGACGCGCCGATCCCGCAGCAGGACCCCGAAGGCTAGACCATAAACGACGCCGCGTCATCCGCTGGAGGTGCTGGGCCCCGCTGGCGGGTGACGCGGCGAAGTGCGGGTGCGGGCGGGTGGCACGCCTGCAGGAGGTCTCCATTCGCCGAATGCTTGCCAGCTGGAGGCAGTCCGACCAGGAGTTCTGTCCGGCCGAGCCGGGCGGGACCGGCGACTGCTCCCAAGCCCGCTCGGATGCTCGGAGCGCGCACTTCCGGATCATGGCCATGAGCGGCGGTGCGTCCGGGTTCGGCTGGACCTCGTTGACGGCTGAGTAGCCCCAGGATTCGTACAGTGCGAGCACTTTGCCGTCGCCGGCGGCAGGGTTCACCATCAGGGTGATCCGCTCTTCGGGGCGGCTGCCCGCGAGGCTCTCGTGGATGCGGCGGGCGGCGCCCGTGCCGCGCCACGGTGTGCGGACGCCGAGTTCCTTGAGGGCGAAGACCGGGCTGGTGGTGAGGTCGGGATCCATCGGCTTGGACATCCGGGTCCACCAGCGGTCGCCGGAGCGGATGGTGTTGCCGTAGGCGTAGCCGATCGGCTGGTCCTTGTCGTAGCCGATGACGGTCTCGAAGCCGGGCTCGCCGCCGTGGTGGTCGAGGCGTTCGGCGGACGTGGCGACGGCGTAGTTGGGGAGGTGGAGGAGCGGCGCTCGGACGTCCGCGTAGAGGTCGATCAGCCATGCCGGCGACCCGTGGGTGCGCGGCCAACCCCGCCGGGATCGCCATGGCGGTGGTGACGGCGGGTTCGAGGTCGCCCTGGCCGAGCTGGGCACGGGCGAGGCGGGCGTTGGTGATCCCTCGGGCCGAAGACGTCGTAGGCGTAGTGGACCGTCTCCGCGGCGATGTCGCCGACGGCCGAGCGATTGTCGTCGGTCACCGCGCCGGTGACGGGGTTGTGGACCGCCTGGCAGGTGTAGGTGAACGGGGTGGTGCCCTGGCCGATCTCGGTGCCGGGGATCGTGGTGGTGGTCTTGCTGGGGTGGTAGGCGGTGTCGTACGCCAGCACGGAGGTGGTGCAGGCGATGCCGCCCGCCCCCCGTCGACGTAGCGGGTCGAGGTGGGGGCTCGCCCCGAGTTCGTGGCGGCACCGGACGGGATCTGACGGGAGCCGGGGGTGACGCGAACTCCGGGCCCGGAGCGGTCCGCCGGAACGGACGGTCGACCCGCCCCACGGTGCGCGCGCGGGCCTCCCGCTGCTCCGCGACCCGCCCGCTCCCCGTGTCCACGTCGTGTCGCGGCCTGCGCTATCGAGCCGCTATGCGACTTGGGCAAGATCGACGTCGCAGGTCCGGTGGCGGTACACGCCGGGCATGACGAAGGCGTCCCGGTCGGCGCGCGACCCGTGGGAGCGGGCCCCCGCCACGGTCCGGCGACTGATGGTCCTGCTCGCCGTGAAGGAGTCCGAAGACACGATGGCGCACCCCGACGGTACGGAAGCATCGCTGCTGTGGACACTGGCAGGCAGCGGCAAGGAGTCGCTGGCGGCCGGCGCGCGCGGCCTGCACGCGTACCTGGCCGGTCGTGACGACTGGAGCCCCCAGGACATCGCGTTCACCCTCGCGCGCACCGCTTCCGAGGGGAGCCGGCGGGCGGCACTGGTGGCGGACGGCCGCGACGGGTTCCTGCGGAGGCTGGACGCGCTCGCCGACGGCAGGAGCATGCCCGGCCTGGTGGAGGGTGCCGCAGCGGTAGGCCGCCGGGTCGCCTTCGTGTTTCCCGGACAGGGCGCGCAATGGCCCCGGATGGCGGTGGACCTGCTGGACACCTCCGCAGTGTTCCGCGACCGGATGGACGCGTGCGCGCAGGCCCTGGAACCGTTCGTCGACTGGTCGCCGATCGACGTGCTCCGCGACCCGGACGCGCCGGGCGCGCCCGTCGCGGACCGGGCCGACGTGGTGCAGCCCCTGCTGTTCGCCGTGACGGTGTCGCTCGCCGAGCTGTGGCGCTTCCACGGCGTGGAACCGGCCGCCGTGCTCGGGCACAGCGTCGGCGAGGTCACCGCCGCCGCGGTCAGCGGCGCGCTGTCCCTGGACGACTCCGCGCGGGTGGTCGCCCTGTGGAGCCAGGCCCAGGCGACCCTGGCCGGGCAGGGCGACATGGTCTCCGTCATGGCCCCGGCCGACGAGGTCGAGCCGCGGCTGCGCGGCTGGGACGGCCGCCTCGTCGTCGCCGCGCACAACGGTCCGCGGTCCGTGATCGTCTCCGGTGACCGCGACGCCGCGGCCGAATTCCTCGCCGACCTGGCCGCGGAAGGGGTGCACGCACGGCGGATCGCGGTGGGCCTGGCCGCGCACTCCCCCCACATCGACGCGATCATCCCCCGGATGCGCGCCGACCTCGCACCGATCCGGCCCCGCGCACCGCGGCTGCCCTACTACTCCGGACTGACCGGCGGACGACTGGACGCCCCGGTCCTGGACGCCGACTACTGGTGCCGCAACCTGCGCAACACGGTCAGGTTCCACGAGGCGGCCGGCGCCCTGCTGCGGGACGGGTACGGCGTCCTGCTGGAGGTCAGTCCGCACACCGTGCTGACCTCCGCCCTCACGGACTGCGCGGAGGAACACGGCGCGCAGGCCGCCGTCCTCGGGACGCTGCGCCGGGACCAGGACGGTCCGGGCCGGTTCCTGGCCTCGCTCGGTGACCTGTACGTGTGCGGTGCCGCCCCGGGACGGGAAGCGCCGCCCGCCGGGCAGCACGCCCGGGCACCGGAACTGCCGGCGGCCGTCCTGGCGGCGCTCGCGGAGCCCGGCCCGGCCGACGCGAACGGGCCGGACGACGCGGGCGGCGGCCGGGAGGTCGGCCGCGCGTTCCGCGCGGAGCTGGCCGGAATGGACGCCCCGGAACGGCGCGCCGCGCTGGCACGGCTGGTGGACGAGGAGATCGCCGCGGTGACCGGGCGGTCCGAACCGGTCCCCGCCGACGTGGCCTTCCTCGACCTGGGATTCGACTCCGTCACCGCCGTGGAGCTGCGCAACCGGCTGAGCGCGGCGACGGCGCTGCGCATCCCGGCGACGGCCGTCTTCGACTGCCCGACCCCGGCGGCCCTGGCCGCGTACCTCAGCGCCCGGATCCGCGGCGACCGGCCGGACGGGAGTACGGATGCGGTCGAGCCGGTGCGGCGGGCCGCGGACGACGACCCCGTGGTGATCGTCGGCATGGGCTGCCGCTACCCCGGCGGGGTCGGCAGCCCCGACGAACTCTGGGAGCTGGTGTCGGCGGGCGCTGACGCCGTCTCCGCGCTGCCCGACGACCGCGGCTGGGACACTGCCGGACGGTACGACCCCGCACCGGGCACACCAGGCCGGTTCTACCAGCGGGAGGCGGGTTCGCTCGCCGGAGCGGCCGACTTCGACGCGGAGTTCTTCGGCATCTCGCCGCGCGAGGCGCTGGCCATGGACCCGCAGCAGCGGCTGCTGCTGGAGACCACCTGGGAGGCGCTGGAGCGGGCCGGGATCGACCCGTCCACCCTGCGGCGGACCCTGACGGGCGTCTACGTCGGGGCGATGACCATGGACTACGGCCCCTCCCTCGAACAGGGCGCCGACGAGGGCGGCCACCTGCTCACCGGCAACACCGGGAGCGTCGCGTCGGGCCGCCTGGCCTACACCCTCGGCCTGGAGGGAGCGGCGGTCACCGTGGACACGGCGTGCTCGTCCTCGCTGGTGGCCCTGCACCTCGCGGTCCGGGCGCTGCGCTCCGGCGAGTGCTCGCTGGCGCTGGCCGGCGGCGCGACCGTGATGTCCACGGTCGGCATGCTCGTGGAGTTCAGCCGGCAGGGCGGCCTGGCCCCGGACGGCCGCTGCAAGGCGTTCGCGGCGGCCGCCGACGGCTTCGGCCTGGCCGAGGGCGTGGGCATGCTGCTGGTGGAGCGGTTGTCGGATGCGCGGCGCAACGGGCATCCGGTGCTGGCGGTGGTGCGTGGTTCGGCGGTGAATCAGGACGGTGCGAGCAACGGTCTGACGGCGCCGAACGGTCCGTCGCAGCAGCGGGTGATCCGTGCGGCGTTGGCGGACGCGGGGCTGACGGCGTCCGAGGTGGACGTGGTGGAGGCGCACGGTACGGGGACGCGGTTGGGCGACCCGATCGAGGCGCAGGCGCTGCTGGCGACGTACGGCCAGGGGCGGCCTTCGGACCGGCCGGTGTGGATCGGCTCGCTGAAGTCCAACATCGGCCACGCCCAAGCCGCGGCCGGTGTGGCGGGGGTCATCAAGTCGGTGCTGGCGCTGCGGCACGGCGTGATGCCCAAGACGCTGCACGTGGACGGTCCGACGCCCGAGGTGGACTGGTCGGCGGGCGCCGGCCGGCTGCTGACGGAGGCCCGTGCGTGGGACGACACGGGCCGTCCGCGCCGGGCGGGCGTGTCCTCCTTCGGCATCAGCGGCACCAACGCCCACGTCATCCTGGAGTCCGCGCCGGCCGAGGCGGTGGAGGACGCCCCGCGTCCCGGGACGGTGGTGTGGCCGGTGTCGGCGCGCAGCGCCGAGGCACTGCGCGCGCAGGCGGAGGCGTTGGCGGCGCGGGTGGCGGCGGAGCCCGGCCTCGACGTGGCGGACGTGGGTTGTTCGCTGGCGGTGGGGCGTGCGTCCTTCGAGCACCGTGCGGTGGTGGTGGGTGGGGACCGGAGCGAACTGCTCGACGGCGTGAAGGCCCTGGCGCAGGGTGCCGCGGTGTCCGGCGGCGGGCTGGTTTCCGGTCGGGTGGCGCTGGTGTTCCCGGGTCAGGGTTCGCAGTGGGTGGGGATGGCCGCCGAGTTGCTGGCCGGGGCGGAGGTGTTCGCGGAACGGATGGCCGAGTGCGAGCGGGCGCTGGCGCCTTATGTCGACTGGTCGTTGACGGAGGCGTTGGGTTCGGAGGCGCTGCTGGCGCGGGTCGATGTGGTGCAGCCGGTGCTGTGGTCGGTGATGGTGTCGCTGGCGGAGGTGTGGCGC